>JAHFFS010000168.1 GCA_023247815.1 Candidatus Omnitrophota bacterium | reverse complement strand
CAGGCGAATGATTGCCATAAAACCCAACGGCCGAAGCTGATATTAAAACTTTTGGTGGATATTTTAGCTGACTCAAACTCTGACACAAAAAACGAGTGCCAAGAACTCGGCTTTCGAGAATGATTTCTTTATACTCAGTGCTCCAGCGTTGATCAGCAATATTTACTCCAGCCAAATGAATGACCGCATCAAATTTCTCACATTTTTCCAGCTCGATTTTTTGCGCAGCGTAATCCCAGAAAATCTGATTTTCACCACCATCAATACGGGTTCCTGGACGGACAAAGCACCAAACCTCATGGCCTTCCCTAAGAAAGGCTTGCTTTAAAGCACGCCCCACCATCCCAGTTGATCCCGTGATCCCGATTTTCATAGTATCTGGATGACAGCCCCTTCAATCCTGTTTCTTTTTCATTGATAACCCAATCCGTTGCCGTTCCAGATCAACTTCTAAGACAGTGACATGCACTTTCTGCTGCACCTTAACCACTTCACTGGGATCTTTGACGTACCGATCCGATAATTGGCTGATATGCACGAGCCCATCCAAATGCACACCAACGTCGACAAAACAACCGAATTTGGTCACGTTGGTCACGATCCCTGGCAGCTTCATTCCCGGACGCAAATCTTCCGGCCTCTGCACCCCTTCTTTGAACTGAAAAATCTCAAACTTTTCCCGGGGATCCCGTCCGGGCTTAGCCAATTCCGAAAGGATGTCTTTTAACGTGGGTGGACCAATTTGTTCAGTCACATAATCATCCAAATTGATCTGGTCACGCAATTGCTTTTTCTGCATCAGATCCAAGATCCGACAATTTAAATCTTTTGCCATTTGCTCGACGATAAAATAACTCTCAGGATGAACCGCGGAGGCATCCAACGGGTTTATCGGCTGTCGGATCCTTAAAAATGCCGCGGCCTGTTCAAAGGCCTTAGCGCCAAGGCCGCTCACCTCTTTCAGCTGGGCCCGTGAAAAAAACTTGCCGTTTTTGTTACGGTAATCGATCAAGGCCTGGGCGCGGGTTGGCCCCAATCCCGAGACATACATGAGCAGCTGTTTGCTCGCGGTATTCAGCTCGACTCCGACAGCGTTGACACAGCTGATCACAATGTCATCCAAACCGTCTTTCAACATCTTCTGGTCCACGTCATGTTGATACTGTCCGACACCGATCGATTTCGGATCAATCTTAACCAACTCAGCCAAAGGATCCATCAATCGGCGACCAATCGAAACAGCACCCCTCACTGTCACATCATGATCTGGAAATTCTTCACGCGCCACCTCGGAAGCAGAATAAATCGAGGCCCCTGATTCGTTCACCACAACAATCTGGATTTCTTTGGGAAGTCCGATCGAACGGATAAAACTCTCGGTCTCCCGGCCGGCAGTGCCGCTGCCGATCGCGATGAACTCAACTGAAAATTTTTGACATAGCTTTTGAATGCTCGCGGCACTGTCTTGCCGTTGGTATTCCGAGCCCGTCGGAAAAACCGTTTCATAATGAAGCAGTTGTCCATCCCCTCCCAAAACAACCACCTTACAACCTGTGCGAAATCCCGGATCAATCGCCAAGACCATTCGCTCGCCGAGCGCCGGAGCCATGAGCAATTCGCGCAAATTTTTGGCAAACACCTTGACCGCTTCTTCGTCAGCCAGCTCTTTAGAGGCGATCCGTACCTCGGTTTCAATCGATAAGGACAACAACCGTTTGAAACTGTCCCGCAACGCGGTCTTCACCTGCTCAGCGGCCTCGTTGGCAGCCGTGACAAAAAGATCTTCTAAAATCTGAAAGGCTTCCTCCTCGGTCACGGCAACTCGCATCATCAGAATACCTTCCTTTTCCCCTCGACGGACCGCTAGAATCCGATGGGAAGGAACCGTCTTGACCGACTCGTTCCAGTCAAAATAATCACGATATTTGGCACCTTCGATTTCTTTATTCCGGTTAACTTTTGCCTGAAAATGTCCTTGCTCAAAAAACAGTCCGCGGATCTGGGCGCGCACGTTGGAATCTTCGTTGATCCACTCGGCGATGATGTCCCGAGCGCCAGATAAAGCCTCTTCGATGGAATTGACTTCCATTTTGGCGTTGACGAATTTTTTGGCCTCATCCTCGACGGAAAAGTCCTCCTGGGAAAAAACCTTTTTGGCCAAAGGTTCCAGTCCCTTTTCTTTGGCCGCGGTGGCCCGGGTGCGACGTTTAGGACGAAAAGGAAGATACAGATCTTCCAAGACGCTCATGGTCTCGGTAGCCAAAATTTTTTCTTTTAACTCATCGGTCAATTTGCCCTGATCGGTAATGGAAGAAATAACGGTCTCTTTGCGTTTGAAAAGCTCGACGAGTTGTTCAAAACGGTCGCGGATAGAGGTGATCATAACTTCGTCCAAGCCGCCGGTTGCCTCTTTACGGTACCGTGCGATGAACGGGACCGAGGCCCCCTCCCCCAACAAATGCAAAACAGCCTCGACCTGATTGGGTTTGATATTGAATTCTTGAACAAGCGCTGGGATAAATGCGGATTCCATCAAAGTGGGCTATTCACGTTAGACATCATCATAACGAAAAGTCATTAAAAAACAAGCGATTTGAAAGGAATTGAATGGGCTGGTGGGAAAAAAATAAATCAGTAGCGGATGCCTAGCTTCAGGCCGTATTCGTGGGTGTTGTTTTTTGGTTCAATCCATCCGGACTGGACCTCAGAATCTGCAATTCTCCAATAGCGAACAAATGGTTCAACAAATAAGTCAATTTGATCAGTCATTTTGGTGATTCGAAATGAACCGCGAAGTCCGGATCCTCGATTCTGATCATTGGTAATCTCATCCCCTCCTATTTCAGCCGCATCAAGATGACTAATTTGGGTTCCGTCGATCATCAGGTCATACTCAGCATTCAAGCCCAACTGCCAGTCGCTTTTGAAAGGTTTTTGGACATCAATCCCTAGCGGCAGATACCAAAGAAAATTTTCCCTCTTATAACCGGAGGCTCCCGTTGAGCTTTGCATACCGTTCGAATCATCGTTCAAATAACGAAAGCCAATCCCACCGTAAGGCGTGATCAGCGTATCGCGAAAGACCGGGATATCCTCACCGGCAACCAGTCGGATCTCACCCATAAAATCAGGAATATTTTCAACAGTACCAGTGCTATTTGATTCATAATCGACTTCCCCCTGGCCGTACATAGCGTCGAGACGAAACATATTGATATGGTCCGCTCCCGAAAAGGCCTCTTTCAAACTCGATACATGCTCATTCTCGCGGGTACGGTACGTCAAGGCTGAAGACACGCCATACATCATCCCCTCATTACTCATAACGCCAGGTTCTTCATATTTGTGAAAAAATGTTTCTGGCGCGAACTCCCATTTGGTTAAAGGATTGTTGTGATCAAAGAGCTTAGAGAAACCTCCTGTTGATGAGGATTATTCCGGAACCGGTTCTGGTTCAAATTTAGTCATTTTCACCGGCTCGGGCTTCATCGGCAACGGCTTAACGTCAGGGGTTTTAACCAATTTTTCCTT
>JAHFFS010000167.1 GCA_023247815.1 Candidatus Omnitrophota bacterium | reverse complement strand
GCAGGGACAATTGGTGATGACTACGAAGGAATGGGAGTCCAATGTCAGCGATGAGGAATTTGCGCTATTTCGTTTGCAGCATAACATTCCGATCCATGGCCGGGATTACCGGGATGAATTGCTACTCAATGTCAGTGAGGAAGACCAGGTTTCTTTTACGAAGGGGTGTTATTTAGGGCAAGAACCCATTTCCAAAGTTCATAACCGGTCGCGGCCCAGCTGGAAGCTCATGGTGAAATATGAAGATGAATGCGCTGGGGAAGAAAAGGCCAAGATGACTTCGAAAGTCAAAGAGCCGCAGTCTGGACGGGTGAAAGGGTTTGTGTTTGTAAAAAATGAAACCCCGGGGGTTTAACCCCGGGAGTTGAACCCCGGGGGTTCTGGCTTTTGAGTTGGTTGACTATCGGTTTTGATAGGAGTATAGTAAGAAATTCTTGTGGCAAATGAAGAAAGGAAAATAAAAAGTGAGTAAAGCCAATAAAAAAGAAGGTCTGCGTACCAGCGCGGTTCATCGCGGCGTGTATAAGGACAGCAGTTATAATTCGGTCACAACACCGATTTATCCGACGTCGACGTTTTTCTTTGATGGCCTTGGGAAAAACAAGGGATACGATTATACCCGCAGTGGGAACCCGACCCGGGCCGCTTTGGAAGAAAACATTGCCGCTCTTGAAGGGGGCTTGGGATGTTCTGTCACCGCGACCGGTATGGCCGCGATCACCGCGGTGTTGTTCCTTTGCCGCAACGGCGATCATATCGTCACCGGTGATGATATTTATGGCGGGACCTACCGTTTGTTCGACCAGGTTTTTCCTCAGTTCGGGATCACTTTTTCTTTTGTCAATATGCGCGATCTGACACAGGTCAAAAACGCGATCCGTCCGCAGACCCGCATGATCTGGATTGAAACCCCGTCTAATCCGCTGCTCAATATTGTGGATTTGGAAGCGGTGATCAAGATTGCCAAAGCTAAAAAGTTGCTGACGGTCGTCGATAACACGTTCCTTTCCCCGTATTTTCAAAAGCCATTTGATTTTGGCGCTGATATCGTTGTGCATTCGACCACCAAATACATCAATGGCCACAGCGACGTGGTTGGCGGGGCGATTGTTTACAACGATAAAACTGTTAGGGACAGGATAAGGTTTTTGGTCAACGCGCTCGGTGTTTCAGAATCGCCTTTTGACTCTTGGTTGGTTTTGCGCGGGGTCAAAACGTTGGCACCGCGGATGGAAGTCCATCAGGCCAACGCGCTCGCGGTTGCCGGATTTCTAGAGAAACATGAGAACGTGAAAAAAGTTTATTATCCAGGTCTGAAAAGCCATCCGCAGCAGGCCCTGATCAAAAAACAGATGAAGGGTTTTGGCGGGATGTTGGCCTTTGAGTTGGATACGAAAAAGGTGAAGTTGGACCTATTTTTTAAATCGCTCAAATATTTTTCGCTCGCGGAATCGCTCGGCGGGGTGGAATCGTTGATTGAGTCCCCGTGGTTGATGAGCCATGCCTCGATGGGCGAAAAGGCGCTCAATGCCTCAGGGATGACCAAAGAGACCATCCGGGTCTCCGTCGGGATTGAGGATGCCGATGACTTGATTGCTGATCTCAATCAGGCCTTGCGGGGATAAATCCTTCCCATATCCATGCCTTCTTTATGAGTTCACAAAAAATTGTCTTTATCGTTGGGCCAACCGCGGTCGGAAAATCAGAGCTCGGCCTTGAGTTGGCCCGCGATTTTGACGGCGAGATCGTTTCTTGTGACTCCATGCAGGTTTATAAAGAGGTTGTGATCGCCAGTAACAAACCTTCCGCAAAAATTCTTAAAAGAATACCCCATCATTGCCTTGATTTGGTATCGGTTTGTGAAGAGTTCAACGTGCAGAAATATCATCAGCATGCCCTGCAAGCCATTGCCAAAATCCATGATCGCCAGAAGGTCCCGTTTGTGGTTGGTGGCAGCGGCCTTTATATGGAGGTCTTACTCGACGGGATTTTTCCTGACGCGGGAAAAGACCCTGGTATCCGGGAAGGATTGGAGAGGCGCGCGCAAAAAGAGGGTCTACAAAAATTGCATAAGGAATTGGTAAAGGTGGATCCGGAATCGGCCCAGCAGATTCATGAGCATGACCGCCGTCGGATCATCCGCGCCTTAGAGGTCTACGCGACGACCCGCATCCCGATATCGGTGTTGAAGCAGCAGCGAGAAGGCTTATGGGGAAAATTTTCCATTCCGATTTTTGCCTTAAACACCGACCGTGAAGAGTTGTATGCCAAGATCAATGAAAGGGTTGATATGATGTTTGAAAGGGGAATCGTCGACGAGGTCAAATCGTGTCAAGGCATTGGTATCAGTGCCACAGCGCAGGGGCTCATCGGGATCAAAGAAATCCTGTCTTATTTAAGAGGAGAATGTGATTTGGAAAAAGCAAAATTTTTAATGAAGCAAAACACCCGTCGTTTTGCCAAGCGGCAATTGACCTGGCTCCGTCGGGACGAGCGGGTGCGCTGGATGAATATCAGCAAAGAAAAAGATATCAAAACGGTGTATGAAGAAATCAAGGGGGACATCAAGTGACCATGCAGACCAAGATTGAAGGTAGGGAAAAAGTGTTGCTCGTCATCATTGACTTCAAACGCGACGATAAACGTTGGGAAGAGGATACCGCGAATGAATTGGCGGAATTGGTCGTTGCCTGCGGGGGAGCAGTTGTTGATAGGATTGTTTGTCGGATTGACCATATCTCCGCGACCTCGTTCATCGGAAAAGGCAAGGTTGAAGAGATTGCCCAACTTTGCTCTACTCAGGGCATCAACACAGCGGTGTTTAGCCATGATCTCAAAGGAAGCCAGCAGCGCAATTTGGAAGAGGTGATTGGTGTTAAGACCATTGATCGGACACAGCTGATTTTAGATATCTTTGCCCGTCGAGCTCATAGTCAGGAAGGGCAGATGCAGGTTGAGCTGGCCCAGTTGGAATATCTGTTGCCGCGGTTGGTTGGCAAGGGCATTGCTCTTTCTCGTCTGGGCGGCGGGATCGGCACGTCCGGCCCCGGTGAAACCAAACTTGAGGTTGACCGTCGACGGATCGGTCAGCGCATCACCATTTTAAAAAAGAAGTTAACGGAATTGGCGTCCGGCCGCGCCGTGACCCGTAAGAAACGGCAAGACCGCGGGATTCCGCTGATCGCGTTGGTGGGATATACCAATGCCGGCAAATCAACACTGCTCAATACCTTAACGCAGGCACAACAAGTCACGCGTGATGGATATTTCACGACCCTGGATCCTTTGTCTCGGCAGTGGGTTCTGCCGAATCATCAAAAGACCGTTCTTTCCGACACGGTGGGATTTATGCGTGATCTGCCGCACCATTTGATTGAATCGTTCAAAGCGACCTTGCAGGAAGTGCTGGACGCGGATTTGTTATTGCATGTACTGGATATCAGCGACGAGCATTTCCGTGATCATTATGACGCGGTCTTGAGTGTGTTGCAGGAGCTTGGGGCCCATGACAAACTCATTGTGACGGTTTTTAAC
>JAHFFS010000166.1 GCA_023247815.1 Candidatus Omnitrophota bacterium | reverse complement strand
CATCCTCTTTAGTCAAAATACGATTGAGTTGAGGAACATTTTGACCATCTATCCCTTGAAGCTGACCTAACACCAATTGCCGCAAAACTTGTTTTAAACCTTCGGCCTGGTCGGCTTGATCGAGAAATTGCATGACCTTTTGAACCACCGGATCTTCAATGTTTGTTATTTTTTGAACGGAAGCGCGAAAATCACCTTCAGAAAATGCCGGCTTTAGAATTTTTTCATCAATATCAGATTCCTGTTCTTGATAAGTCTTGGGATGCATCTTCACGCTGACCTTAAGACCTTCTTCCGCCATGAGATCTGCGCTCAATGCTGACTTTGTGACCGCGCTCAATTCAACCTTTCCCCAATCCATCCCACCAGAAAAATACCGACGGGGAATTTGTTCCTGGCTATAACGGTCATAATCGTCTTTGATATAGTTATAGACACCCTTCTTGAATGACTCAATATACTGATTGTAAATCTTTTCCTTGATCTCCCGATCATCAACAACAACCCCACCCACTTTGCGTTGATTGGCATAAACGTCATTCAAGATGCTATTTTTCAAATTCTGCTTGTACCAGGTTGCCAGAATCAAGGCATAATACACTTGCCGTAAAAGAGCAAAATGCTTACCCTCGTTGATTTCTTTTTCCAGAGGGGGAATAAGAACTTCCCTTGCAACCTGGGAAGATATTTGACTCACCGTATTAAAAACGCCTTCTTGTAAATCCTTGCTGCCAATATCTTCCCGACTCTTATTTTGCTCAAGTGCCAGATAATCCTCTTCCATCATGACCTTTAATCGGCCTTCTACCACATAGGCGGTATTCTCATTAAAATATATTTTGGCTTCATCCGGTACGATCCAAACCTTATTAAAGGTATTCAACGGGATTTGCGCGGTTCCAAATTCCGCGTAAGATTTTTCATACACCTGCTCCCAGAATTGTTTTCCCAGACCTTCTTCCGGATACGTCAAAGAAGCCATTGTGAGTTTAAGCAGATAATCCTGCGACAGCAAATCTCTTCCCATTTCCGTCAGACCAAATTTATCAGGCAAGATGCGATTGCCTTCATAAGGGGATAAATTCACCCAAAGATCTTCTTGTGGTATCGTTAGTGCGGCTAAAAAATACTTAATCAATTTTTGTGATTCTTCTTTCAGTTCGTCTGTACTTTTATTCTCATCACCCTTACTCATGATGAATTCAAAATCCAATGGGTGCTGCGGATCAACCTTGATACCCTTAAGATAAGACGGGACAAAGGAGGCTGGAGAAAGTGTTATCAGACTTGATTCAGGAATATTATAAATTTTTTGAGCATATGCCTGAGGAGGTAAAATGACGTTGATCGTAAAAGCCATCAACACAACATAAATAACGATACGAAAATTTAGGGAAAATCTGTTTCGCATATAATGGGTAAATGTGTGAAATTTTATTAAATAGTACTAATTGATACCTATAAGATAAGTATATGGTTTTAAAGTGAATTTAAAAATAGACTTAAGCGTTTTCGTGAAAACGCTTACTTATTAACAGGGGACTGTCCCCAAGTTAACAATAAGAGGGACAGTCCCCTTTAATAAGTTGTGGAAAACTATTGGGCGAGAGTACGGAGGGATTTTTCGAGTTCTTTGATCCCAGCGATCTTGATCATTCCTTTGATCTTCCAATTGCCAAGATCAATCACCGGGCGGCCGTAGACCAGGCCATAAGAGATTTCCGAGCGGGTTCCGTGGCTCCCTGGCAGGGCCACGATGATATCAGCTGAGCAAGCCACCATGGCATTTCGCGCAAACCCGATAGTGGTTGGCAAAGCAATATCGACATAAGGATTGGCATCTTTCTTACTAATTCCAGGCAAAAGGCCTATTGTGAGGCCGCCGGCTTCTTTGGCTCCTTTGCAAGCCGCCTCCATAACTCCAGAAAGTCCGCCGCATACAAGAACACAACCCATTTTTGCGATAATATTACCTGTTTTATGGGCCAATTGATCCACTTTCACACTTTTATTGTGACTTCCGATCACTGATACTGTTATTTTCTGCTTCACTTTGCTCATGTGTGAATAAAATAATTTAATACACAACTATACAAATTTAAGCTATTTTATGGTATTTTTACTCCACTTTATAGCTATTTAAAGCATTCATAAACCACTCTTCCAGAATAGATCGTAAAATCCACTCTTCCATTCATTTTTCGGCCAATGAATGGTGAATTTTTAGATTTTGAAACGATTCCATCCTTTTCAAAGACCCATTCTTTATTCGGATCAATGATCGTGATGTCCGCGTCAAAACCTTCTCTGATCAACCCTTTTGATTTTAATCCCACAATCCTGGCTGGAGCCGCTGACATCTTCTCAACCAACTGCGGCAAGGTTAAAACACCCTTATGCACCAGCTCACTCATGGTTAAGCCCACCGAAGTCTCCAGCCCAATTAAGCCAAACGGCGCCTGGTCAAAGCTCACATCCTTATCTTCTTCCGTATGCGGGGCATGATCTGTGACAATGCAGTCAATTGTGCCATCTTTTAAACCTTGCTTTAAGGCCTCAATATCCTCCTTCGTGCGCAATGGCGGATTGACCTTGGCCTTGGTATCAAAATCTTTCACCGCGTCATCAGTTAAGGTGAAATGGTGCGGACAAACCTCGGCCGTGACCTTGATCCCCTGCGATTTAGCAAAACGGATCAACTCGACCGAACGTTTAAGACTCATGTGCGCCAAATGGATTCGGGTGTTCAAATAATGCGCCAATTCGATATCGCGAGCCACAATGACGCTCTCAGCAATCCCTGGATCGCCCTTAATGCCAAGCAAGGTTGAATTCAAACCTTCATTCATGACCCCACAACTGGTTAAAAGTGGGTCCTGGCAGTGTTCGATCAACAGCAGGCCCACCATATCTGCGTATTCCATGGCCAAGCGCATGACGCGGCTATTGTTGACTGATTTCCCATCGTCGGAAAGCGCCAGACAACCGGCTTTTTTCAGTTCAAACATATCAGTCAACTCGCCGTCCTTCTGTCCCCGGGTGATGGCCCCAATCGGGATCACATTCACCAAACCAACACGCTTGGCCTCATTGATAATGGCACCGACGATCATTTCGTTATCAATGACCGGACAAGTATTGGGCATGCACATCACCGTCGTAAAGCCGCCCTTGGCCGCGGACTTGGATCCGCTTTCAATGGTCTCTTTATCTTCACGGCCCGGCTCACGAAAATGCACATGGATATCGATCAGCCCTGGGACCACGAGCTTACCCGTAGCGTCGATAATTTTAACATTCTCCGCCTTGATCGACGGAGCGATCTTCACAATCTTTCCCCGTTCCAACAGAATGTCCTGCGGCTGTTCGCGCATCTGGTCCGCGTTAACAATCTTGGCATTTTTGATCAATAATGACATTAGACTTTCCCCTCAAGTTCCAATTTATCTTTTGTTCCCAATAGCAAATACAAAATCGCCATGCGGATCGCGACCCCGTTGGTGACCTGACTCAAGATGACCGAGAATTCTCCGTCGGCAACATCGGAAGACAGCTCAACCCCGCG
>JAHFFS010000165.1 GCA_023247815.1 Candidatus Omnitrophota bacterium | reverse complement strand
TTATTTATGCCCGCGTCATTGTTCCTTGTCAGATGGACAACGCGGGTTTTGTTTTGTCCGCAAGAATGAAGGTGGAGAGATGGTTTTGACCACCTATGGTCGCAGCAGTGGATTTTGCATTGATCCCATCGAGAAAAAACCGCTCAATCATTTTTATCCAGGAACAAGTGTTTTGTCATTTGGCACCGCCGGCTGTAACCTAGGATGCAAATTTTGTCAAAATTGGGACATTAGCAAATCTCGCGAGTTTGATCGGTTAACCGATCAAGCCAGTCCTGAGGCGATCGCCCGTGCCGCTCAAAAACATGGCTGTCAAAGTGTCGCTTTCACTTACAACGATCCAGTGATCTTTGCCGAATACGCCTTTGATGTTGCTGATGCTTGTCATGCTCTGGGCATTAAGACTGTTGCGGTCACTGCCGGATACATGACCGATCGGTCTCGACCGAAATTTTATCAATATATGGATGCCGCTAATGTGGATTTGAAAGGATTCAGCGAAGAATTTTATCGGAAGGTGACCCTCGGCGAGTTGCAGCCGGTGCTGGATACCTTGATCTATTTGAAACGCGAAACAAAAGTCTGGTTTGAAATCACGACACTGCTGATCCCGGGAGAAAATGATTCAGATGAAGAACTTCATGCCATGACTGAATGGATCGCGAAAGAATTAGGCCCAGACGTGCCACTGCACTTTACGGCCTTTCATCCGGATTTTCGCATGCGGGATAAAATCAATACTCCAGCCTCGACGCTGACTAAGGCGCGTCGGATTGCGATATCAAAGGGACTGCGTTACGTCTATACCGGCAATGTTCATGATCCGCTGGGCAGCAGCACTTATTGTCATAATTGTCATGAGTTATTGATCGAGCGGGATTGGTATGAATTGGGACAGCATCATTTAAAAAATAAGAATCGATGTGAATTTTGTGGGACTGCCTGCGCCGGGCATTTCGCGGCAGGGGCAGGGAGTTGGGGACGAAAAAGGCAGCCGATCACAATCCCTGATGTTTTTTGATGACAGCGTCAGTAATTTGTGGACAATATAACTAGCATATGAAAATTTTTACTGCTAATCAATCCGTTCTTCTGGTGATTGATGTCCAGGGGAAACTCGCCGAGCTCATGCACGATCGCGACCAGGTTGTCGCGCGCATTCAGAAATTGATTAACGTCGCGCAGATTTTAGATGTTCCAGTCATTTTAACTGAGCAAGCGCCGGATAAGATCGGTAAAACCCTTCCGGAGATCGCCTCAGCGCTTTTTAAATATCTTCCCATCAAAAAGTTGAGTTTCAGTTGCTGGCAGAATGAAGAATTTCAAGAAACATTGGGTGGCATGAAAATGCGACGTCAAATTGTGATCTGCGGCATTGAAACGCATGTCTGTGTTTATCAGACCGCGGTGGATTTGCTTGGCCAGGGCTTTCACGTTCAGGTCGTTGTTGACGCGGTTTCTTCACGGACGAAGGAGAATAAAGAAATCGCTTTAGAACGGCTTAAGGATTTTGGCGTTGGTCTGACTTGTACCGAGATGATCATTTGCGAACTATTACGCACCGCCGAGCATAAAAAATTTAAAGAGATTATGGCGTTGATTAAGTAATTCTGACCTCGTAGGTCAGTTTGGCACCCCGGGAGTGTAACCCCGGGAGTTCAACTCCCGGGGTTACACTCCCGGGGTGTGATAGTGGAGGGGATATGAGCGATAAAGATACGTCAATGGAAGCAACGGTGCAAGCTCTTCTTGAAGAAAATCGAACCTTTTTACCGACGGAAGCATTCAAAAAACAAGCGAATGTCAATAGCGCGTCCATTTACGCAGAAGCTGATCGAGATCGTTTGAAATTCTGGGAAAATTGTGCCAAAAAGTTGGATTGGTTTGAGCCGTGGTATCAAGTGCTTGATTGGCAGCCGCCGTTTGCTAAGTGGTTTTTGGGCGGTCAATTGAACGCGAGTTATAACTGTTTAGATCGGCATATCAAGAAAGGGCTAGGTCAGCGAACCGCGTTGATTTGGGAAGGTGAACCTGGGGAACAACTGACATTGTCTTATCAGGATGTTTATGTCCAGGTCAATAAATTTGCTAATGTTTTAAAATCACTCGGCGTGCAAAAAAAGGACCGGGTCGCGATTTACCTGCCGATGGTTCCCGAGGCGGTTTACGCGATGTTGGCCTGTGCCAGAATCGGAGCGATCCACACCGTTGTATTTGGCGGGTTTAGCGCTGAGTCATTGAAAGATCGGATTATTGACGCCCAGGCCAAATTGTTGATCACGGCCGATGGCGGATACCGTCGAGGAAAAACAGTTCCTCTTAAACAAACCGCGGATGAAGCGCTGAAAGATTGCCCATCGATCAAACATGCGGTTGTGGTTAAACGCACCAAAGAAAATGTCGTGATGGAAAATGGCAGAGATGTTTGGTATCACGAGCTGATGGCCAAGGCCGAGGATTATTGCGAACCGGAATCCATGGATGCTGAAGACATTTTATTTATCCTTTACACGTCGGGAACAACTGGAAAACCAAAAGGGATCATCCATACGACTGGCGGATATATGACCGGTGTCGCGAATACAACACATTGGGTTTTTGATTTGAAGGAGAAAGATATTTTTTGGTGCACGGCCGACGTGGGTTGGATAACGGGACATAGTTATATCGTCTATGGTCCGATGGCCAACGCCGCGACCCAGGTGATTTATGAAGGTTCACCCGATTATCCGGAACGTGACCGTTTCTGGCGGATCATTGAGAAATATCGCGTGACGGTTTTTTACACCGCCCCGACGGCGATCCGTGCCTTTATGAAATGGGGAGTTGAATGGCCGCAGAAATGCGATCTCTCTAGCTTACGGCTTTTAGGCAGTGTTGGTGAGCCCATCAATCCCGAGGCCTGGATTTGGTATCACAAATTCATTGGCCGGGAGAAATGTCCCATTGTTGATACTTGGTGGCAGACTGAGACCGGAAGTATTCTCATTTCTCCGCTGCCAGGACTGACCACACTGAAACCTGGTTCGGCAACGCGTCCATTGCCAGGGATTGAAGCCAAGATTTTTACTGAAAAGGGAATTGAGGTCAAAGAGGGTGGGGGCTATTTGGTTTTAACCGCGCCTTGGCCATCGATGCTAAGGGGTATCTACGGTGACATGGAACGGTTTAAGTTGACTTATTGGAGCAAATGGAAAGACACTTATTTCACCGGCGATGGGGCCAAAAAAGATAAAGATGAATTTTATTGGTTGTTGGGGAGGGTCGACGACGTCATGAACGTGGCCGGGCATCGGATCGGGACCATGGAAGTGGAGAGCGCCTTGGTCGATCATCCCATGGTGGCAGAGGCAGCGGTCGTTGGGATTGCCGATGAAATCAAGGGCCAAGCCATTGCCGCGTTTGTGATTCTGAAAGAAGGTCATGAGCCAAGTGTCGAGGCCGAGGACACGTTAAAAGGCCATGTGGCGAAAAAAATTGGTTCATTGGCGCGCCCCAAAAATATTTTATTCACCGTTGATCTTCCCAAAACTCGCAGCGGCAAGATCATGCGCCGCCTCTTGCGCGATGTCGCCGAAGGTCGAAC
>JAHFFS010000164.1 GCA_023247815.1 Candidatus Omnitrophota bacterium | reverse complement strand
AAATGGCAGTCTCTGACGAAAGGTGATGAGTTTGTCAAAGCGAATTTGGAGAAGGAATTTCGACCTTGTTTCATTACTTTTACGACCGGGACGACGAATATGCCGGTTTCTTTCCTTTACACCTCGCATGACATTCAAAATCTGCATGTCTCTGGACACCGCATGCTCAAGCTCACGGAGATGCAAAGCAGCGACCATGTTGTGAACATGTTTCCCTACGCGCCGCATTTGGCGTTTTGGCAAGTGGTTTTTGGTGGCCTGGAGGCGAGCACCTTAATTTTGAGTACCGGCGGAGGAAAGATGATGGGCACGGAAGGAAATATCCGCGCGCTTCTCAAGATGAAACCGTCGGTGTTATTGGGAGTCCCTAGTTATATCTATCATGTGCTGAGAGCGGCCAAGGAACAGGGTGTCAAATTGGAAACGATCAAGAAGGTGATCTTAGGGGCGTCTCGGGTCAGCACAGCTTTCAAAGTCAGGCTGGCAGAACTTTTAGCGTCGATGGGGGCCAAAGATGTGTGTGTGTTTGGGACTTACGGTTTCACCGAAGCCCGTTCGGCGTGGGCCGAGTGTCCAACCCCTAATGACATGTCAAGCGGGTATCATTTGTATCCTGATAAAGAAATTTTTGAGGTGATTGATCCGAAGACCGGCGAAGTCAAAGGGGAAGGCGAGGATGGTGAATTGGTTTATAGTTCGATTGACTCACGAGGCAGCAGTGTCCTGCGTTATCGCACCGGTGATTATGTGAAGGGCGGTATCAATTATGAGCCCTGTAAATATTCCGGGTTAACCGTCCCCCGGATCAATTATGACATCACGCGGATCTCCGACGTGAAAGATTACCAGGCCTCAAAGGTCAAAGGGTGTTTGGTGGATTTTAATAATTTTTCTTCGTGCCTATCTGAATTTGCTGACATTGAAGAATGGCAGATCGAATTGAATAAAAAAGATAACGATCCATTTGAGGTTGATCAAATGGTGGTTTATTTGAGCGCGCGGCCAGGGTGCCAGGAGGCAGCCTTGGCTGATACGGTGAGAAGTCGTTTGGCAGCGACGACAGAAGTGACACCCAATGAGGTCAAGTTCATCCCATTTGCCGAAATGATCAAACGGTTGGGTTTAGAGACGGAGCATAAAGAACGACGTATTGTTGATAAACGACCCAAAGAATAGCAAGTAGCAAGTCTCAGGTCGCAAGTGACAAGTTATTTGAAACCTGCGACTTGAGACTTGAAACCTGTGACTTGAGACTTTTATGCAACGTATAGCAATCATTGAAGGCTTCCGTACCCCGTTTTGCAAAATGGGGTCCGCTTTCAAAGATGTTCCTGCCCAAGATCTCGCTCGTGCAGTGACCCGCGAACTTTTGGAGCGGACCGAAATCGATCCTAAGAACATCGATGAGGTCATTTTTGGCAATGTCTGTCAACCGGTCGACGCGGCGAATATCAGCCGGGTGATCGCCTTGTTGAGCGGTATACCGAAAACTGTACCAGCATTTACCGTTCATCGCAATTGCGCCTCGGGGGTTGAATCGGTGGTGAGCGCAAGCCTGAAGATTTTGGCGGGTGACGCGAGCTGCATCCTCGCCGGTGGGACTGAATCGATGAGCAATGTCCCGTTCTTTTTTACCAAACAATTGCAAGATATCATTTCGCATTTGGGACGCGCGAAATCGTTCATCGAGAAATTGCAGGTCATATCGCGTCTGCGTTTGGCCCATTTGCAGCCGCAGATCGGTCTGCAGTTGGGATTGACCGATCCGGTCTGTGGACTCAATATGGGGCAGACCGCTGAGGTCTTGGCCAAAGAATTCGGCATTACCCGACGAGAACAAGATGAGTTCGCGTTGATCAGCCATGAACGTGCCATCAAAGCCCGGGAAATTTTAAGAGAAGAAATTGTTCCGTTCATTCCAGGCCCACAGTATAAAACAGTTGTCGTTGATGATATCGGTCCGCGGGAAAATCAGATGATGGAGGCCTTGGCAAAGTTGAAACCATATTTTGATCGACGGTCAGGGACGGTTACGGCTGGGAATTCCAGCCAGATCACCGACGGGGCCGTGGCGTTGCTCCTCATGTCGGAAGTCCGGGCGCGAGAACTGGGTTATGTCCCCTTGGGTTATCTTAAGGCTTATGCCTTTGCCGGTGTTGAACCACATCGGATGGGGATCGGGCCGGCGCACGCTATCCCTCAGGTTTTAAGAAAAGCAGGAATGGCCATGAGCGATATCGACGCGTTTGAAATCAATGAGGCCTTTGCCGCCCAGGTCTTAGCGTGCCTGCTCTCGCTCTCATCCAACGCGTTTGCCAAAGAGTTTGGGTATGAGGGCCATACCGGAGATATTCCTTTTTCGAAATTGAATGTTCACGGCGGGGCCATTGCCTTAGGCCACCCCGTAGGTGCTACGGGGTCTCGGTTGATATTGACGATGTTAAAACATTTGAAGAGGAACAATTTGAATGCGGGCTTGATTTCCTTGTGCGTCGGTGGTGGGCAAGGGGCGGCCGCGATTTTGGAGCGATAAATATGGGAGTTGAATACAAGGTTGTTGATAAGACCGGATTGATCGAATTCGATCTGCCGGACAGCAAAGTCAATCTGCTGACCGCTTTTGTTTTGCAAAAGCTCGATGGGATTTTGGACCGAGTGGCAGCCAAGCAAGAAATCGAAGCGCTTTTGTTCACAAGTGCTAAAAAGGACGTGTTCATTGCTGGAGCGGATATCAAAGAAATTGAAGACATTGTTGAGGCGCAGGACGGTGTTATCAAGTCGAAGGCCGGGCAACGGATTTTCAATAAGATTGAAGATTTGAAAATTCCGACTATTGCCGTGATCGATGGGGTGGCTTTGGGCGGTGGCTGCGAACTTAGCCTAGCCTGCGATCATCGGATTGCGACATTCAATGAGAAGGTCAAGATCGGATTGCCTGAGGTTGGTTTGGGGATCCTGCCTGGATTTGGGGGATGTTACCGCCTGCCAAAATTGATCGGTTTGACCAATGCCTTAAAAATTATCCTGGCGGGAAAGGTGGTTTCGGCGGCGGAGGCATTGCGTTATGGGATGGTGGATCGTCTTTATCCCTCGATCGGATTGGAAAATTCGATCAAAGAGTTCATTGCTGAAATCAAAGATTCCTCTCGCCGAAAAAAGAAATTTAACCGGAAGCTCAAACCCATGGATTGGTTCACTGACAAGTTTATTTTTGGGCAAGTTTTGGTGATCGATCAGGCCCGACGGAATGTCCTCAAATTGACCAAAGGGTTTTATCCGGCCCCACTGAGGGCCTTAGAGGTCATTCGCGCGACCTACGGACAGCCTCGAGAAAAGGCGTTGGAACTCGAGGCAAAAGAATTCAGCCGTTTGGCGGTTGGTGATGTTGCGAAGAATTTGGTCAAGGTGTTTTATCTGCAGGAGAAATATAAGAAGCTCAAGCTTTCTAAAGAAGAAGGAACAGAAGTTGTAAAGCCTGGAGTCATCAAGAAATGCGGTGTCATTGGGGCGGGCATCATGGGTGGCGGCATTGCCCAGATTTTGGCGTACAAAGATATTGATGTGCGGATGAAAGACATCAATCAAGAAGCGATCGCGACCGGCCTTCGCTCCGCAGGCA
>JAHFFS010000163.1 GCA_023247815.1 Candidatus Omnitrophota bacterium | reverse complement strand
TGATATCGAAAGCCTTTTTATTATTCGCAAATTCAGCAATGGACTTTGCTAATTTAAGTGAAGACCCGGTAGCGGTTGCCCTTTTTGATAAAGGACTTTTTCTTTGCGTTGTCAATAATCCTACCAGTGACTACTTTTTAATTTTTGCGGCTTGATCTTTGCTCAATACGCGCCAGCAATCATGCGTACCAACTTTGGATTTGGTGACTGCGAAAAATCGGCCACTTTTTTGTTTCACGCTGTAGTCTGAACTGTTGAATTTCTTCTTTGACTTAACATCGTAGAACGATAATTCTTCCATGCAAGCCTCCTGTTGATTGGTAATTTAAATTTGTTTGAGTCTAACTGATAAAAATTATCTTGTCAATTTAAAAAAGAAATTTCAACGCGAAACCGCGAACAATTTTTCCAATTGTTCGGTCTGATCTTTCTTAACGGGCCCGACGACCGCCAGATGATAGCGCTCGTCTTTAAAAAGCGTTCTTGCCACCCGTTTGACATCTGACACGGTGATCTTCTTGACCGCATTGACCACGTCGGAAAGCGTGCGCAGCTCATCATCGATCATGATCATCCCCACCGCCCAAAACAACTGATTGGTGGTGCTTTCCAAATTCAACTGGACTTGACCTAAATAAAACTCTTTTGCGCGATTGAATTCATCTTTTTCAACACCGGACTTCGCGATTTTTTTAAGTTGCTGTAAAATCACCTCAACCGCTTCCACCAGCTTGTCTTTATCCACCCCGGCACTGATCAAAAACATCCCCGTATCCCTGAGGGCCTTGATTCCGCTCGAGATCGAATACGCCAACCCGCGTTTTTCCCTGACCTCATTAAACAGCCGGCTGGACATATTACCGCCTAAAATGATGTGCAATAGGTAATAAACATACCGGTCCGGGTGCTTTTCTTCTAATCCCGGGACGCCAAAGGCCAAATGGGTCTGTTCAATCTCTTTGGTAAAAATCCGTAACCTTTGTTTACCGTCGGAAAGGCTCGCTGGCGAGAACGTCTGAACATCCACACACGGCAGCGCTTTGAATTTTGACCGGACAACCGTTACAAACGAATTGTGATTCACAGCGCCACAAGCAGCTACCACAATATTCTTGGCCACATAATGGCTTTGATGAAAACGACGCAAGTCTTTCTGCTTAAGCATTTGTACGGATTCCGCTGTGCCAGCCAAACTCTTTCCCAAAGGCTGATTCGGCCACATCAGCTCATCGAGCATTTCCATGACCTGATACTGTGGCAAATCGTGATACATCTTGATTTCTTCGAGGATGACGTTGCGTTCTTTTTCAAACTCCGGCTTTGGTATTTTCGGAGAGATCACCATATCAGCCAAGACATCAAAACTCCGGTTCAGATAAGCCGCCGGGACTTTCGCGTAATAGCAGGTTTGCTCCTCGGAAGTGAAGGCATTGAGGCTTCCTCCAACACCCTCGACCTTTTCCTTGATCGCTGAACAACTGTAATGCTCGCTCCCCTTGAAAAGGATGTGCTCCAAGAAGTGGGCAACCCCTTTGTTCTCATCATTTTCATAACGGCCGCCAGCGGCAATCCCGATCCCCACCGCCACACTCACCCGATCTTTCATTTGGTGAGTAACAACCCGCAGGCCATTATCCAACAGAGTTAATTTGTAAGGATTATCTTTCATGTACTTTTAAAGGCTTAGCTAGCTCTTGAACAAAACGCGAGACTGATTTGATCAAATCCTTCTGACCGCTATGTTTCTCAATCTGCTTAATGATCGCGCTTCCAACAATGACACCGTCGGCCGCTTGAGACAATTGCTTGACCTGTTCTGGGGTAGAAACCCCGAAACCAACGCAAATCGGTTTATCCGTCAAGCGTTTGACCTTTTTGATATTCTCGATGAGCTCTTTGGGGAGAATTTGGCGCGCGCCGGTGATCCCGGTCACGGAAACATAATAAACAAATCCGGTGCTGGCCTTGGCGATCCGGGCCATTCGATGGACCTGGGTCGTTGGGGAAAGAAAAAACACCGTCGCTAAATCATTTCTTTTCGCTTCTCTGATCAAGTCCTGCCCTTCTTCTGGAGGAAGGTCAGGCACGATCACTCCGTCGACACCGGCCTGCCGGGCCTTCTTCAAAAAAGCTGCTAATCCATAATGAAAAATCGGATTGTAATAGGTCATTAAAGCAATGGGAATCTGCCTGGTTTGACGGATTCTCTGGACGGCTTGTAAAATTTTATTGATCGTTACACCTTGCTTAAGTGCTCGTTGCGACGCCATTTGAATTGTTGTCCCGTCGGCCAGCGGATCAGAGAAAGGAACACCCAGCTCAACAATATCCACCCCGGCTTGATCAAAGGCCCTAACCAGCTCGACCGTGGTCCCAAGGTTAGGATCTCCAGCGGTGATATAAGCAATGAACGCCTTCTTCTGCTTTTTCTTCAATTCCACAAATTTCTGTTTGATACGATTGATCATGGTAACCTCTTACACTCCCAGGGTTCAACCCCGGGGGTTGAACCCTGGGAGTGTGGGAAACTTTTGTTGAATGCAATTTTTCACTTTAATAATTTCTCGCGCACCGTATGCATGTCCTTATCCCCGCGTCCGGATAAACAGACAATCACCGAAGACCTTTTCTTGACCTGCCGGTTCAATTTCGTTAAATAAAAAATCGCGTGCGAGCTTTCCAGGGCTGGAATGATCCCCTCGGCTTCCGACAAAAGCTTCAGACCAGACAAGGCTTCTTGATCAGTGACCGACTCATACCGAGCACGCCCGATTTTTTTATAGTACGCGTGTTCTGGACCAACGCCAGGATAATCCAATCCCGCGGCAATCGAATGGGCGATTTTGATCTGTCCGTCTTTGGTTTGCAAAAGTTCACTTTTACTTCCATGCAAAACACCAATGCTTCCGCTCGACAACGTTGCCGAATGATGGTCGGTGTTGACCCCACGGCCCGCTGCCTCAACTCCTATCATCTGAACTCCGCGATCTTGATAAAACGCGTGAAACAATCCCATGGCATTACTCCCTCCACCAACACAGGCGACGAGATAATCCGGTAATTTTTTCTCCTTCAGCAAAAACTGTTTCCTCGCTTCCCGCCCAATGATCGATTGAAACTCCCGGACGATCAAAGGATAGGGATGCGGGCCGGCAACCGAGCCGATGATGTAGAACGTGTCTCGAACATTCGTCACCCAATCACGGATCGCCTCATTCATCGCGTCCTTGAGCGTTTGCGAGCCACTGGTCACTGGAACAACCGTTGCCCCCAACAACTTCATACGAAAAACATTCAGCGCCTGACGTTCCATGTCCTGCTGTCCCATATAAATCTGACATTGCAGACCAAAAAGCGCTGACACGGTCGCGGTCGCGACACCGTGCTGACCAGCACCGGTCTCGGCGATGATGCGGGTCTTACCCATGTGTTTGGCCAATAAAATCTGACCCAAAGTATTGTTGATCTTATGCGCACCCGTATGCAAAAGATCTTCGCGCTTCAAATAAATTTTCAAATTTTTAAACTTTTGACTCAGCCGCTCAGCAAGATACAACTTGGTCGGCCTTCCGGCATAATCGTTCAAATAATGCGCGAGCTCCAGTTGAAACGCTTTTTGTTTGCGCAAAGTC
>JAHFFS010000022.1 GCA_023247815.1 Candidatus Omnitrophota bacterium | reverse complement strand
TAAAAGCGGAACGCGAAAAAGAGATAATCGTTGATCAGTGGATGAAACGACTTGAAGAGCTGCCCGGTGCTGAGCAAAAAGGGGACGCGTTGGCAGCATCGCAGAAGCCGCTGGTAAAGAAGTCAGGGGCCTTTCAACATCTGACCGTGGATGAGGCCATGCTCGAGGACGGGTACACTTTAGGGAAAGAAAAAAACGCTTTGCTTTCATCAATGAGCGAATGGGAACCGGAAAAATTGAAAAGTGAGGCCCAGATTTTTTATCGCAACGCTAATGCCTCGATCAAGGCCGGGAGTTTGGTGCACGCTCACGACCAGCTTTATTTGCTTGGGGTCATTCTGAAGTCGAATAAACTGCCGGAAAATTACCGTCGCAAGATGCTTGAGAAGACTGAGTTTTTACAAGGCCGCTTTGAACGCGCGTTTGATTTGGCACAGAGGAAAGCAAGGGGTGAATCACAACGAACAGGATCCTCTGGCCCTACGAAATCGGGACGGCAAGTGACACGGATGAATAAAGACATGATCGCGCAGATCGAAGGGATTGAGAAAAAACAGTTAGCCAGGAAAGAGCAGAAGGCGAGCAGGGTCAGAGACTTTTTTAATACCGACATTTACGAAGCGACCACCAGCAAAGATACCTTGGTCCAGTCGGTCCTCAAATATCAACTCAACATTGGCAAATACCGTTCACGCTTGGAAAAAGAATTGATGTTGGAGAAGGCCAGCTTTTACAAGGATGGACTGCGGCTTTACCAATCGCTGAATGACGTGCCGGCGCGGTATATTTTTCAGGAAATTGTCAAAGTCGATCCTGATTATTTGCAGTCCCGGGCGCTTTTGAAACAGGTCAATGAACGATTGTTGAAACAGCATCGGGGGGGGCAGGATCGGAAGCCGACCCAAAAGGTCCAGTCCCCTGAGAGCAGGTCCTCTGAGCAGAATCGGATCAGGGATATTCAGCAGGAAAAGCAGGAGCGAAAAAAGACGGTGAGTGATTACCTGGACGCTTTTGAAAAGGTCATCAAATGAGTCCTAGCCAATCAAAATCATCAGAACAAGCGAACCGTTTGATCCACGAAAAAAGTCCTTACCTGTTACAGCACGCATATAATCCGGTCGATTGGTTCCCCTGGGGAGACGAGGCCTTTACGAAGGCAAAAGCGGAGAACAAACCGATTTTTCTTTCTATTGGCTATTCGACCTGCCATTGGTGTCATGTCATGGAAGAAGAATCGTTTGAAAATCCAGAGATCGCGCGTATTCTCAATGAATGTTATGTCGCCATCAAAGTTGATCGGGAGGAGCGTCCTGATATCGATGGTGTTTATATGATGGCGGTCAATGCCATGACCGGGCAGGGCGGGTGGCCGCTGTCGGCATTTTTGACCCCGGAACGAAAACCATTTTTCGGCGGGACTTATTTCCCTCCGGAACCGCGCTGGGGCAGCGTTGGATTTAAGAATCTCTTGCTCTCGATCCAGCAGAGTTGGCAGAAAGATCAGGGCAATGTTGAGAAGAGCGGTGAGTCACTCATTCGCGCTTTGCAGGATTATCAAAAAAAGAACGAACCAGGAGAATTGGAACCCGTGGTTATCGCCCGGGCCTTTCAGATTCTCGAGCAGCAGTTTGATGAAGAGCATGGAGGTTTTGGCCAGGCGCCAAAATTTCCGATGGGGCATAGTTTATCGTTTTTGCTTCGTTATCACTTGCGTCAGCCGAAGAGCAAGGCAAAGACCATTGTCCAGCAAACTTTAGACCATATCGCTCTGGGAGGGATCAATGATCAGTTAGGCGGCGGGTTTCATCGTTACTCGACGGACGCGAAGTGGCAGGTGCCACATTTTGAAAAAATGCTTTATGATCAAGCGCTCTTAACCCGCTGTTATGCGGAAGCTTACCAGGTCACTGGTGAGCCATTATACCGCGACGTTGTCCGCGAGACTCTGGATTATGTTTTAAGGGATTTGCGGGATCAGCAGGGTGGTTTTTATTCAGCCGAAGACGCGGACAGTCTTGATCCGTATACACCAGTAAGCCAAAAGAAAAAAGAAGGGGCGTTTTATTTGTGGACAGAAGAGGAATTGGAGCGCGTTCTCGACACGGAGGAGTTTGCGGTTGTCAGCGATTTGTTTTCAATCCGTCGGGAGGGAAACGCGGAAGTTGATCCCCACGCCGAGTTCACCGGGAAAAATATTTTGCATCGAGATCAGTCTTTTAGCGAGACCGCCGGCCATTTACAAAAATCTGAGAGTTTTGTCAAAGCAAAATGGCAGCAGGCCAAGGACAAGTTATTTCTTCTTCGTTCGCGACGTTCGCGTCCGCATTTGGACGATAAGGTCCTCGTCAGTTGGAATGGCTTGATGATCGCGAGCCTTGCTTACGCCGGACAGGTTTTGCGTGATGATCGCTATGTTGACGCTGCTGAAAAAGCGGCGCGGTTCATTCTTCAGAATCTGCGTACGGAGCAAGGACACCTGCTGCACCGCTACCGTGACCGCGAGGCCGGGATCCCTGGGTCATTGGAAGATTACGCTTTTTTCATTTACGGTTTGCTGGAATTGTACGAGGCTACTTTCAAATTTGAGCATTTGCAAACGGCGTTTGGTTTGGCTAAGGTGATGATGGCTTTGTTTGGCGATGAAAAGGAGGGGGGGTTCTTTTTTTCGGCCAAGGATTCGGAACAGTTGATTTTGGCGCAAAAGGATTTTTATGATGGGGCGTTACCATCGGGAAACTCGGTCGCCGCGTTTTGTTTGGTCAAACTCGAGCATTTGACGCTTGATCGGACCTGGCGTCAAAGTTATGAAAAGGTTTTTCAGAATATCGCTTTTGAACTGAACCAACGGCCGAGCTCATATACCTTTATGTTGATGGCCATTGATTTTGTTTTCGGCCCTTCGCAGGAAATCGTGGTGATGGGGCGGCCGGATGACGTCCAGATCAAAGAATCCCTGCGGATTTTGTCCGAATCCTTTCTGCCGAGTAGGGTCATTGTTTTTGTGGATGCTTCAGCGGACCAGCGTCTGCTCCGAGAGCAAAGCGACTGTCTACGAATTCTGAAAGACAAAAATCCTTCCGTTAACCCAATGACGATTTATTTTTGTGAAAACCAAGTTTGCCGCCAACCGATCACCAGTCTCGACGGCTTGCAAAATCATTTGAAAGATGTTATCCATAAGAGAGAGGGTTAAACCAGTTGACAGTCATTCTCCCCATCACTAGAATTATTTCATACGGCATGTCTTCGAGAAAGGATCGTGTTCATGTGGGATAAAACTTTTGTTCTTTTGCTCGTTGTCTTTGTCTTGGTCGGTGTTGTCGCGTATGACCGCTATATCACGGAGCAAGGTGAAATTGGTCCGGTGGGAAAAATACTCGACTACGCGGGATTGGCTAAGTTCATTGATGATCCACAACAGAAAGTGACGATCAACAGTCGATCCTATCACCTGCGACTGAAGGATAACATTGCGCGGTTGCAGGAAAGATACGTGAATATAGAAACCCAGAGAAAGACTTTGGTGGAAAATCGTGAAAAAATTCTCAGTCAATTGACGGTTTGGAACGATCAGGTTGAAAGTGAAGCTGATATTTATGAAAAAGCGATTTTAACGGAAAAGCAGCGATTTTTGGAATATTCTCCGCAGCTCGAGCGCCTGGGGGCGGACTTGTCAAGGATCAGCCAAGAGCCGGATCCGACGATACGGCAACAGCAGTACGGCCAAACCAAACAGCAACTGTTAGCACTGTTTGATGAATTGGCTTCGCAGTCAGAGGAAGCCCAAACAAGATTGGATGAAATCGTGGCCCAGCTTGATCTCATCATTGGGCAAGAGAAAGCGGAGGTCATTGAAAATTGCGGTTCCTTAAAACAATGTTTGAATGATAATCTGGGGCAATTGGAAAGTGCTTTGAATTCTATTGAAACGTCGGTTGTGGAGCAGCCCGGCAGGGATGTGGACCAATTTAGCAAGCTGCTGGCGATGATTCGTCGAGAATACCATGTTTTTTCTAAAAACGCCGAGGTCAGCGAAAGACGCCTTTCGCAAGGCAGCGCGCGGATTGACAGTGAATTGAAGGCATTGACGGAAAAATTGGATGACGTTTCACAAGAGGATCTGGCCGTGCTTTCCCGTCTCTATGAAGAATTATGGCGCGAACAGGTTGACCTCACTGAGAATTTGCAGTTGAATTTGCAGCGATTGAGTGATGTCCATGCTAAGGCCGAGAAGCAGCTTGCTGAGATCATCGTGAGTTTGAAAAAAAGTCCGAAAGTTGATCGTGACCGGTTTTTGACGAACTACTATCAATGGCTTCAGGAAGAGCGGCGGTCTTTAGCGGATTTGTTAAAAAATGAAACCGATTTGAAATTAGGTTTTCAGGATCGTTGGCAAGAGAACGCGGAATTCATCGACCGGTTGGCGTTGCAGACCGGAAATGATTTTAAAAAATTGATTGAAGCCAGGGCCCAGGTTATCCAGAATAACAAAAACAGCCTGAACAGCAAAATTGATTTGGATGAAAGCATTGAACAGTCGCGAAGGATGAACCAAGCCCGTTCCGCGCCGGCAGCAATGGCGAACTCTCCGCTGTCAACTCGAAATGATCAAATCAAACAGCAGGTGCAGCGGCTGCGTCAGCAAGCCCGTGACCGCGGGTTTTGATTTGAACACCATAAAATTTTTTCGTCATGAAAGTCGTTAAAATCATTCTTGTTAGTTGCCTCGTATTTCTGCTCTTAGCGATTCTTGCTGTCTTTGTCATCTTAAAAACCGTTGATTTGAACCCATTCAAAAGCCAAATAACCGACGAGATCAGCCGTTCCTTACGGCGGGAAGTCAACATCGCTTCTTTGGATTTCGCTTTTTCGTTGAAGGAGGGAATCGGTCTGGCCATCAATGGGTTGGAGATTGCCGATGATGCCGGATTTCAGAAACAAAAATTTTTAAAGGCCGGACGGGTGACTTTGGCTTTGGATTTGCTACCGATTTTGTTGGAACGTAAAATCGTTGTCGCCCAAGTGACGGTTGATTCGTTTGAAGTTTCCTTGATCCATAACCGCGAGGGCCGGTTCAATTTTGAAAGGATCACCGTGAAAAGTGCTGAGCCGAGCGGAAATTCTCAAACCCCTTCCCTGCCGGCTGGCAGCACGCCTTCTGCCGTAGAAAAAGGATCGTTACCGCAATTTCAAATCCGTTCCATTGTGATCCAGCATGGGGCGTTGGTTTACGTTGATGAAGCTCTCGACCCGACGCTGCGGATTCCCATCCAGCAAATTGAGCTTTCGGTTAAAGATTTTCAGTTGCGCAAGCCGTTCTTGTTTCGAGTCAAGGCCGCTTTGTTTGCTCAGGAGCGCAACGTCGAGATACAGGGAAATGCGATCGTAGATGATGGACAACACCAGGTTTCCTTGACGGATGTTTCATTTCAGTCCGATGTCGCAAAATTGGATTTTGGTGAGTTGCAAGCGATTTTCCCCCAGGTTCCGTTTTCTGAGCAGATCAAGGCCATAGAAGGGAAATTGATGCTTAAGGTTAAAAATTTTGAAGCAGGGCAACTGGGTGTAAAAAAAATCGATGCGGCCGTAGAATTTTCAGAAGGACGTCTTTCGCTTAAGGTCATCCCATTGATTTTTGATCAGGTCTCTTTGACCTCTCGAATGACTGAAAAGGACGTTAAAGACATTGATCTGCGGCTCAAAGCCGGGCAGGGAACGGTTTCGGCGCAAGGGTCTTTAAAGGATTATCTAGGAAATCAGGATTTGCAGTTGAATTTGCTCATTTCTGATTTGGGAATACAATATCCTTTGCTGGAATTGGGGAGCAATGCGGCATTTGTTGGTGTGCTCAAAGGTGATTTCTCGGCTACTGGGCAAGTTGGGACAAAAATAAGTCGCGATTTTTTATCGGGGCGAGGCCAGGTGGCCTTTGAACAGGCGCGACTGGTCGATTTCAATGTTTTGAATTTTGTTTTAAACAAGATTCCATTTATTTCCGGTCTTTTTGATCAGATTTTAGCTGATTTTCCCATCGAGGATCAGGATAAATTGAAGGCAAAGGATACTGTCTTTCAGAAAATGGTGGTTGAACTGTCCGTTGGCCAGGGCCGCGTTTTTTTGGATGAGGTGGCGATCCAATCTGATCTTTTTTCTTTGATGGCCAAAGGCAGTTTGGATTTGGATCAAAATTTGAGTTTGCAGGGGGATGTTTATATTCCTGCCATCTTAGCAGAACGGATGGTCAAGGTTGTTCCGGAATTAGCTGGATTGGTCACGGCCGATCAAATGATCAAAATACCGCTTTTGCCTTACCAAGGAAAAATTTCTTCCCTTAAATTGCTTCCCGATTTAGAATATATCACTCAACGGATGGTCGTTGAGCGTGGGAAATTGGAACTGCAAAAGGTCATTGGCAAGAACGCGGGAGTAGGAAAGATTTTAGGAACGATTTTTGGCAACGGGGATGAATCTTCCGGCCAAGAGACCGCGCCGTCAGATACATCTGGCAAAGGTCACCAGGCCGGCGAAGCAGAAGAAGCCATCAAAAATATTTTAAATTCCATACTTCATTAATGGGGGATGTCATGGCAAACATTGAAAATAAAAAATCAGCGTCTTATGATGGGCTGGGATTTCTGGTCCTGGCGGTTTTGTGCGCGGGGTTTTATTGGTTCTTTCAGCAGTACATGAATGCTTATTGGGACATGCAGCGTAGTGTCCAGACGACCCAGCGAATTTTGGACGACCAGTTCACGATGAACCGTAAAAACCGGTTGAAGATTTCAGTTTTAGAAGAAAATCTTAAGCAGACGGAATATTTGTTAGCGAAAATGGAACAGGAAAACGACCAGCTCCAGCAGAAGGTGGTGCTGCTTGACCATTTGGCGGACATAGAGTCTTCATTAGCGCAATTGAAGGAAAAGAACGCCCAGATCAGCACGGAAATGGCGACGATGAAATTGAAAGCGGAAATGAATGCGGGGAATTTTTCCACGGTTGGGGAAGGGAAAAAGGTGCTGGCAAATTTCAAAAACAAACTCAGGCAGATCAAAAATCGGATCGCGGGGTTGAAAAGAGACGTGGTTCAGAAGCAGGTTCTTGCTCTGCGTGAAGACGATCGCATTCAATCTTTATTGGGGAATAACGGATTTTTGGTAAAAAACGGAAAAATTTCTGCCATGGAATATCCGGCGGTCGCCAAAGAAAAAAGCGTTAAGATTGATGTGACGATCATGAAGTAGGTGTCATCACGAATTCCGTCGCGGGGTTCGGTATGACTTCTAGGGTTCCCACCACCATTTTTTACCAAACAATTTTAGAGAAAATGTCTTTAGGATTTCAGCGAACATCGCCGCCGCAAGAGAAGAGTCATTCCGTCAAGACTGCGCAAGGGGTGATTGAATTTTGTCTGGTTCGTTCGATCCGGCGTCGGAGCATTGAAATCAGGGTATTGGACCATCAATCCATCCGCGTTCGGGCGCCCCGGTTCAGTTCTGAAAGTGACATCGAATCATTTATTCGCGAGAAGGCCGCGTGGATTCAAAGAAAATTCGTTGAGGCGGCAAGAAGACAGGCGCACTTAGCAAAGCGAAAGTACGCTCATGACCAGGATTTTTTATTTTTAGGAGCCAAGTATCCGCTTAATGTCAACCCAACGCAGCGCCGACGAGTGCAGATTGATTTTGACGGGCGGCAATGGAAGATTCACGTTCCCATCCTTGAAAGTGGCGAGCATCAGCAGGAACAACTTATCCGGGCGCAGTTGGTCAAATGGTACCGTCAGCAGGCCGGGGAAATTTTTGGCGGCCGGGTGTTTCATTACACTCGCCTCATGGGGTTGAAACCGCAGAAGGTTGTCGTCAAGACCCAAAAACGTATCTGGGGAAGCTGTGATTACCGTAAGCAGAACATCTATCTCAATTGGCTGCTAGTTTTATCCCCGCTTGATGTCATTGATTATGTGATTGTCCATGAACTTTGTCATTTGGAAGTGCCTAACCATTCCAAACGGTTTTGGCGGAAGGTTGCTGGGGTCTTGCCAGACTATCAGATCAGACAGCAATGGTTGAAAAATAATGCCTTGGACTTGCTGCTGCCATGACCCTGATGAAGATCAACGTTAAGGTTGTTCCTAACGCCAGAAAGAACATGGTCAAAGAAGAGCCTGGTCTTTTGAAAGTTTACACGACCGCCCCGGCCCTCGAAGGCAAGGCGAATAAAGCCGTGCTAAATGCGGTGGCAGAGCATTGGGGTGTGAAAGCCGCCCATGTTGCGATGATAAAAGGGTTGAAATCAAGGAACAAAGTGATTATGATAAAAATTTAATATTGAGCGGAAATACGGAGGCCATATGCTAGCAGATCAGATCAGTAAAGATTATATTCAAGCCATGAAAGATAAAGACAAAGTCAAGTCCTCAACGCTGAGTTTTTTACGCTCACAGTTGAAATACGTGGCCATTGAGAAAAAGATCGACCAGCTCGAGGACGCTGACACAATCGGGGTTATAAAAAAGCAGGTCAAGCAGCGGCAGGATTCCATTGAACAGTACGAGAAGGGGGATCGCCGTGATTTGGCTGACAAGGAAAAGCAGGAACTGGCGATCTTGCAGTCGTATCTTCCTCAAGAAATGTCCACCGATCAGTTGAGTCCGATGATTGCCAAGGCCATTCAAGAAGCTAACGCGGGCGGTGTTAAAGACATGGGCGCGGTCATGAAAATCGTCCTGCCTCAAGTCGCTGGACAGGCCGATAATCAAACCGTGAGCCGGCTGGTCAAAGAGGCCTTGTTAAAACTTTGATCCTCAAATGAGAAATTTTCGAAAATATTTTTTTATTTTGCTTTTGATCGCTGCCGCCATCTCGGGGAGGGTCTGGCTTGAGCAAAGGAGGGTGGTCCCTATATTGATGTTTCATAAGGTGGAAAAAACCAATACGCCTCAGGCCGAAATTGTCAGTCCCCAGCGCTTTGACTGGCAGATGGGGTATTTGAAGAAGAATCACTATAACGTGATCAGCTTGGACACGCTTGTCGACGCTATCCGAGATGGAAAGAAGCTTCCACCCAAACCTGTTGTCATCACATTTGACGATGGTTATGCCGATAATTACGTTTATGCCTTGCCGGTCCTAAAAAAATATGGGTTCCCCGCGACCGTTTTTATCGTTCCCGGCCTAGTTGACCAAAATTTGATTAAAGAAAAGGATTATTTGGACCCGGAAAAATTTAAGGCCCTCATTGACGAAGATTATCTTAACTGGGCGCAGATCCGCGAGATGATGAAAGGCGGATTTACGATCGGCTGCCATGGCTTGACGTCGGCGTATCTGCCTGATTTATCCATTAAGAATCAGGTTTTAGAAATTGAAAAGGGAAAGTGGGCCTTGGAGAATACACTTAAGGTCAAAATCGATCTTTATGCTTATCCCGTCGGCGGTTTCGACGAGAATACTAAGGCGATCGTAAAACAGGCCGGGTTTAAGGCGGCAGTGACGACCAATCGGGGTAAGGACCGTTTTAATAAAAATTTATATGAACTTGACCGTATCCGTATCAGTGATGCCGATAATAGCGAACAAATCCTTTGGGTCAAATTGATGGGCTTTTATCATCTCTTTCGCCAAATGGAAAATCCGCATTAAGTGACGTTGGATGGGGACTGATAAAAAAAAATCTTGTTATGACCTTAGCCCATCAGGGCATTTTGTCATTGAGGATTACAATCAACAAAAGCCTTTTAGCAATTTTTTTCCTGGTGTTGCCGGCGTGTGGGGCATCCCGATGTGGGCGTTTTACGTCAACCGGGGGCAGTGTGTTTCCAGTTTTGGCATTGAAAGCAAAGATAAAGCCATCCTGGAATTCCAACCCGCCAACAAGGCTTACCGCTTAACGCCTTTGCAGGGCTTCCGAACGTTTTTAAAGGTCCGATCCGGCGCGAAAGTCCATTATTGGGAGCCTTTCCAACCGGCCTCTTCGCAAAGAGCTTACCAGACAAATCAGCGCCTGTTGATCACCTCCCATGATTTGACGATCCAAGATGAGAACAAGTCCTTGGGGCTTTCGGTTCAGGTGAATTATTTTACGATCCCTCATGAGGCCTTCCCGGCGCTCGTCAGAGAAGTCAAGGTCGTCAGCCTTTCCACGAAGAAATATGAAATCGAGGTCATCGATGGCCTGCCGAATATTTTGGCCTACGGCATGAAAGATTGGCTGGTTAAAAATATGTCGCGCACGGTCGAGGCCTGGATCCGGGTTGCCAATTTGCAGAAACGAGTGCCGTATTATCATCTGAACGTTGAGGTCGCAGATACTTCGGACGTGCGGCATATTGAAGAAGGAAATTTTTTCTTAAGCTATGAAGCAGGAGCGGCGAAACCACGGCTGTTGGATCCTCTCGTCGAAGTTGAGAGTGTTTTCGGGGCTTGTACGGATTTTCGGGTTCCAGAAAAATTTTTGCAACAAAAGGTTTTCACTGTCCCAAGAAATCAACAGACTGCAAACCGAACTCCATCTGCGATGGCCTACGGCCGGTTTTCTTTGCCGGGAGGTAAGGAAAAGCGAATTGTGTCTATTTTCGGCCAAACGCACAGCCAACGGCATTTGTCATCGATCATCAAGCGTGTCACCACTAAGGATTTTATTGAAGAGAAACGTCTACAAAATGAAGAAGAGATCGCTCGGATTAAGAGTTTTGCCTTTACCCACAGTTCTTCGTCCCATTTCAATGGTTACTGCGGACAAACTTTTCTTGATAATGTTTTGCGCGGAGGCCTGCCGGTTTCTTTAAAGACGCGTGAGGGGAATGTGGTCTTCAATGTCTTTAGCCGTAAGCACGGAGATTTGGAGCGCGATTACAATCATTTCGTCCTTGCGCCAACGGGGTTCTCACAAGGCAACGGCAATTTCCGCGATGTGGTCCAGAATCGCCGTAACGATGTTTTTTTCAATCAAGACGTTGAAGAAAATAGCATTGTCAATTTTTTCAGTCTCCTTCAGGCCGACGGATATAATCCATTGATCGTCAAGGGAATGAACTTCATTTTAGAGGATCAGAAGAAGGCATTGGCCCTGCTTGAAGATTGCGTTCAAGGGGAGCATCCTGATCTGCATTTTCGTTTGACGCACGGCTTTCAGCCCGGAGAGCTTTTGCTGCTTTTGGAACGATACGATATCAAATTGAAAGTTTCGAAACAGGATTTTTTTAATCGCGTGCTTTCGTCCTGCCGAAAGTTTGAGACCGCCGACCACGGGGAAGGGTTTTGGGTGGACCATTGGACCTACTGTCTCGATTTGATTGAAAGTTATCTCATGATTTATCCGGAACGTTTGGAGTCGCTGTTGTTTGGGACGAAACGATTTGCTTTTTATCATAACTCACATTATGTTTTGCCGCGCGAGCAGCGTTATCAATTGACGCCGAAGGGGGTGCGTCAATACCATTCGGTGAAAGATGGACGTAAGGAGATTCTCGCTGAGGAAAGGGGAAGCAAGTTACGGACCAAGCAAGGAGAAGGCGAAGTTTATGAAACAACCTTGATGACTAAGCTGTTGTGTTTGATCGCGAATAAAGCGGCCAGTTTTGATCCGAGCGGGGTTGGGATCGAGATGGAAGCGGATAAGCCGGGATGGTGTGATTCGCTCAACGGGCTGCCTGGATTGTTGGGGGCCTCGATCTGTGAGTCATTGGAATTGCAGCGCATTTGCCAATTTTTGTTGAATAACTTCGCAAAACTGCCGATCCAAAATCGAGAGGTTTTGGTTTTCTCCGAATTGGCGGTCTTTATCAAAGCGTTGACCAAAATATTGATTGAAGAGCGGGAACCGTTTCCTTATTGGAGCCAGGCCAGCGACGTAAAAGAAAAGTACCGGGAGCAGGTCCGTAAGGGGATTGATGGGGCCGAGCAGCCTTTAACGATGAATGAGATCATTGAATTTTTGCAATGGGTGGTGACCAAGACCAATGCCGGGGTTAAGAGTGTTGAGGATGATAAGGGGTTGTTCCCGACGTATGTTTATCAGGAGGTCACGAAACACAAGTGTTTGGACCCGGTCCAGGAAAAACCTGTTCATGTGTGGCCACAGGAATTTGAGACCCACCGGCTTCCTTATTTTCTCGAGGGGTTTGTGCACGCACTCAAGGTGATGGAAGATCAGGAACAGAAGCGGGTGTTGTATCAAAGAATCAAAAAGAGTCCGTTGTTTGATCAGAAATTGCGGATGTA
>JAHFFS010000162.1 GCA_023247815.1 Candidatus Omnitrophota bacterium | reverse complement strand
ATAAGCGCTGACCATATAAGAAAAAATATGCATGCCAAAGACTTCGACCGCAAAACTGTCTTTCAATAATCCGCCTAAGAACGCGACAAGGAGGCTGGTGCGCACGCCCCGAAAAAGATTAAAAAAGACAATCAAGATGATCATCAAATCCGGTTTGAACCAGCGGCCAAGCCCATTGGAAAGCGCGGACTCAATGACAAAACAAATGTAAACAAGAATCACAACGACAATGAAACGACGCATCCGTTTTCAATCCCGCTTTTGAATGACCAGGACTTCCTCAATTTGTGATATTGCCGCCGCTGGTTTGATCACACATTCCATGACTGGACGATTGTCCAAAACTTTGACCTCAACCACTTCACCCATCAACAACCCTTCCGGAAAGGCCGAACTCAACTTCGAAGAAATAACAAAATCCCCAACCTGGACGTCGGCTTTATCTGAAAGATAGCGCATCCGGCACATCCCGTCCTGCAATGTCCCGGAAACCAACCCAACTTCACGCGAACGCTGGATCAAGGCAATGGCACTGAACCCTGGATCCGTCAACAAAATGACTTTACTCTTATTGTCACTGACCTCGGCAATTTTGCCAATGACCCCCGAGGCATTGACCACCGGCATCCCCAACTCAATCCCATCTTGCGCTCCCTTATCGATCACCATTGTCGCGTTCCAATTGGAAGGGTCCCGGCCGACGACATTGGCCGTGACCGACGAAAAAATGAGTTTGCGTTTGAGGTCCAACAATTTTCCCAAGCGGCTGTTTTCGCGGATCACTTCGGCCATGCCGATGAGCCGCGCTTTCAACATCCGATTTTCTTTCCGCAAAAGCACATACTCATCAAACGTTTGATGATAATAAAAAATCTTTTTCAATTCCCGCAGTGGAGAGGTCAACAGCTGTGTGGGCAGTGTTGCTATGGAAATGACTCTGAATTTGAGCGGAATGAATGGGGTGGAACGGATGAACAGCAAAAGGAATGCCGCCGCAAAGATAAGGAAGTAAGCTGAAATTTTTGTCTTATTACCAAACACGCTTAGCAGGAGTGAAGTGTTTCGACCCTTTTAAAACCCGTTGGCTTAACGAAGGATTCCGCCCGGGGGCTCGATACAGAAAGGACGATTTAAAAAATTGATGCCGAGATCAAAAATCCAATTTTGTCGGGACCACGATTCTCCGTCGAAGACGGGCCGGCATATTTAAGGTGTGTCCCGTTCCCAACACAACGGCGGTGAGCGGATCATCAGCGATGTGAACAGGAAGCCCGGTTTCTTCGGCAATGCGCTTATCGATTCCGCGCAAAAGCGCCCCGCCTCCGGCCATAACGATCCCGCGATCAATCAGATCCGAAGACAATTCCGGAGGTGTATTTTCCAGAGTCATTTTCGAGGCGTCAACAATCGCCTGGATCGGTTCCGCCAAGGCCTCACGGATCTCCTCGGAAGTAACAGTGATTGTCTTCGGTAACCCGGCGATCAAATCCCTTCCCCGGACATCCATGGTCAATTCATCGTCGAGCGGATAAGCTGAACCAATGCGGATTTTGATTTCCTCGGCGGTTCGTTCGCCAATCATCAAGTTGTAAGTCTTCTTCAAATGTTCAATGATCGCCGTATCCATTTCATCACCGGCGATACGGATCGATTTCGCGTAAACCAGACCGCCTAAAGAAATCACCGCCAATTCTGTTGTCCCACCGCCGATATCGATGATCATATTCCCAGCCGCCTCTTCCACCGGAAGCCCCACCCCGACCGCCGCGGCCTTGGGTTCTTCAATCAATTCAACCGACCGGGCACTGGCCCGCTCCGCTGAATCCCTCACCGCCCGCTTTTCAACTTCGGTAATACCGGAAGGAATGGCAATGACAATGGCAGGTCTGACCAAAACTCTACGGCGATGGACTTTTTTGATGAAATATTTCAACATCGCCTCCGTGATTTCAAAATCAGAAATGACACCATCCTTCATCGGACGAATGGCTATGATGTTTCCAGGTGTTCGGCCTAACATCTTTTTCGCTTCATCTCCAACCGCGACAACACGATTGGTGTCTTTTTCAATGGCGACAACCGAAGGTTCACACAAAACAACCCCTTCCCCTTTGACATAAATGAGGGTGTTGGCCGTGCCCAAATCAATTCCCATATCATTAGAGAACAGACCGAGGATATAGTTGAAGGCCTTGCGGAAATATTTGAGAAGCTTTGGCATTGTATGGTTTAAAAGTGGGATACTCTGAAACAACCCCTAAATCTTTACTGCACAAGCACATTGATCCTGCCACAGAACGTACTCAATTTTTCGTCGATGTGTTTAGCGCGACTAAGTAATAGCAAACATACTATATGAAAACAAATTCACTGTCAATCAATTTCAATCAATCACCGCTCTCCTTATGACAGGAAGCGCCCAATTTTTTGATGTCCTGAACAAATTTCGGATAAGATTTTGCCACACAACCAATATCTCTAACCGTCACACCGAGTTTCATGCCTAAGACGGAAAAGGCCATGGCCAGACGATGATCGTGATGAGGGTCCAACGTGACCTGCAAACTTTTTCTTGAGCCGACATCCCATGGTCGGATCAAAAGTTCATCTCCTTTTTCCTTGATGTCAGCACCCATCTTTAAAAGTTCTCGCCGAAGATCACTGATCCGGTCCGATTCTTTGACCCGGGCATGGCCGATCCCATAAAGACGGGTCGGGCCCTTCGCGAACAAACCCAAGATGGCCATGATCGGCACCAAATCCGGACAGGCACGCAAAGAAAATTCTCCCCCTTTTAAAGCCTGGGGCCCTTTGATCCGTAAAGAATGGTTGGTCTTTCGATAACGCACACCCATTTTGGTTAACAGCGATAAAATTTGACCGTCGGCCTGCGGATATCGGTCGGCAAAATGACCCAAGAGCTCAACATCCGAATCAAGCAGAGTTGCCGCCGCCAGATGATAGGCCGCCAACCCATAATCCGACGGTACCTGAAAATTATTTAGCCCTTTAAAGGACTGCCCGCCTTTGATCCGAAACTCTCGCTCGCCGCGTCGGTCAATGACAACCCCGGCGTCTTCTAAAATCCGCAGCGTCATCGTTAAATAATCCGTTGAAACAACCTTGGCTCCGCTGACGCGGATGACCGAATTCCCGACGAGCTGCGGCAAAGTGATGAGCAAAGCAGAAATGAACTGCGAACTGATATGACCGGGGATCGTATAAAGACCCGGCGTCAATTCCCCACCGACAAAATTAATCGGGACACCCTCGTCAGGACCGGCTCCCTTGATGTTCAACCCGCGCTGACGCAGGGTTTGCAACAAATGATGGTTAGGCCGCCCGGCTAAAGTTCCTCGGCCTTCAATCCGCAATTTCTGAGTGAAACGAGCGACCAACGGCAAAACAAACCGCAGGACGGTCCCGGATTCTCCGACATTGAGCGAACGGATCTGGACCTTTTTTTGAGCAGCCTTAATCGACCACGCGTCTTTCGAATCACGCTTAACCAGACTGCCCAATTGCCGTGCCGCGTTTCTAGCGACTACGGCATCATCACAATCCGAGGCCGCCCGGATGACAGACTCGCCACCGCAAGCCGCCACAATGAAAGCGCGGATCGAATAAGATTTGGAGGCCGGCAAATGGATTTTGCCCCGAAAATATTTGATGGGATTGATT
>JAHFFS010000021.1:4626-12267 GCA_023247815.1 Candidatus Omnitrophota bacterium | reverse complement strand
TGGAGAAATTTGCCGCGGTTTTGGAGAAACAGAAAGAAGCCTTCGCGACGTTGATCAGCGAGGAGGTTGGGAAACCAAAATGGGAATCGTTGACCGAAGTCAGCGCCATGATCAGTAAGATCGCCATTTCCCTACGGGCTTATGAAGAACGATGTCCTACTGTCAGTGTTTCGCTTGCCGAATCCAGCCGACATACCCGTTTCAAACCGCATGGTGTGGTCGTGGTTTTTGGGCCTTTCAATCTCCCTGGACATCTTCCCAACGGTCATATTGTGCCAGCGCTGCTGGCTGGTAATACGGTCGTTTTTAAACCCAGTGAACTGTCACCGGCCGTGGGAGAAAAGCTCGTTGAGCTCTGGCAAGAGGCTGGACTGCCATCCGGCGTTCTTAATTTGGTTCAAGGGGGAAGGTCTGCCGGGGTTTTGTTGTCGCGACACAAGGCGATCAATGGTCTTTATTTTACCGGCAGTTACGAGACGGGTCGAAGCATTCATCAATTTTTTGCTGGTCAGCCGGAAAAGATTTTGGCGCTCGAAATGGGAGGGAACAATCCACTCATTGTTTTTGACGCGAAAGATTTGGAAACCGCGGCCTATTTAACAATCCAGTCAAGTTTTATCACCTCAGGACAACGCTGTGTCTGTGCTCGTCGAGTCATCGTGCAAAAAGGAAAAGAGGGCGATCAGTTTTTAAGCAGGCTTTGTGAACTTACCGATCAAATTCAGATCGGTCCTTATACGCGGAATCCGGAACCATTCATGGGGCCGGTCATCTCTGTTGAAGCAGCATCACGGTTGTTGTCTCAGCAAGCCCGGCTTAAAAAACTTGGAGGGAAAGTTTTAAGAGCCATGAGGACCATCAAACCGTATGAGACCTTTTTGGCACCAGGGATCATGGACGTTAGCCAAATCAAAAATCGCGGCGATGAAGAAATTTTTGGTCCCCTGATTCAAGTGATCAGAGTAAAAAATTTCGACGCGGCACTTGAAGAGGCGAATGCAACGCGATTTGGTCTGGCAGCCGGGTTGATCAGCGACGATGCGAAACTCTATCAGCGATTTTTTGAGCGGGTGCGTGCGGGTATCGTGAACTGGAATCGGCCGCTCACCGGAGCCAGTTCCGAAGCTCCGTTTGGCGGGGTAGGATTGAGCGGCAACCTTCGGCCCAGCGCTTACTTTGCCGCCGACTATTGTTCTTACCCAGTGGCGTCTATCGAAACAGCAGATATCAAAATGCCGAAACCATTAACCCCGGGCATTGCGGACAAGGAGAAAATATGAAATCGCTCAACGAACTTTTAGAAAGACTCTGGCAGGATTACAGTGCCATGAACAAACAGGCTGAAGGGATTTATCGTCTTTTATCGCAGCGCGGAGAAAAGATCGAAAATGATCACGTTGCTTTTCGCACGTTTGGTGTCCCGAAAATCAGCATCAATGTTTTGGCCAAGGCCTTTATCCAATTTGGCTATCAGCCGAAAGAAGATTATGAATTTAGGGACAAAAAATTGCGGGCAAAACATTATGAACATAAAGAAAAAAAGTACCCCAAAATTTTTATCAGTGAATTGAAGGTCGAGGAGTTTTCAAAGGAACTGCAAAAGATTGTTCAAGATTTGATCGACCAGGTCCCGGAAAAACGTACAAAGGATTTGGACTTTTGCGTTGCTGGACGATTGTGGAAGCCATTGAGTTGGAAAGTTTATGAAAAGCTTTTAAAAGAAAGCGAATACGCGGCCTGGACCGCTGCGTTTGGTTTTCGGGTCAATCATTTCACGGTCAGTTTCAACGCCTTGCAGGGGTTCAAAGATTTGCAGGAGTTTGATCAGTTCATTAAGAAAAATGGTTATCCCATGAACGAGTCCGGTGGCGAGATCAAGGGCAGTCCACAGGATTATTTGGAGCAATCTTCAACCTTGGCGCACCCGGTCGAAGTGGAATTTGCCGATGGCCGTAAAACAATACCGGCCTGTTATTATGAGTTTGCCCGACGGTATCCGCTGCCCAATGGGAAATTGTTTCAGGGGTTTGTGGCCAAATCCGCTGACAAAATTTTTGAAAGTACCGACCTGAAGCCAAAGCGAAAGAGCTGACAGCCGTAACGCTTGACGCTCTTTAGCTTGCCGCCATGAAAACACTGGAAATCAATTTTGATGGACTCATCGGACCCACCCACAATTTTTCCGGACTAGCGACCGGCAACCTCGCCGCGACCAAAAGCAAATTCAAGACGTCCCATCCCAAGAAAGCTGCGTTAGAAGGTTTGGCGAAGATACGGTTGCTCCATCAGCTGGGTCTGCGGCAGGGATTTGTCCCTCCTCAAGAACGTCCGGATTTTATCACCCTCAGACAATTGGGTTTTATCGGGAACGAAAAGGCTATTTTAGAAAATGTGGGCCGCGGCAATGAGAATCTGCTGGCTCGGGTCTATAGTTCATCTTTTATGTGGACCGCGAACGCGGCAACGGTTTCTCCCAGTGCCGATACCAAGGACCGGAAGATCCACATCACTCCGGCAAATTTAGCAACATTGCCGCACCGCGCGTTGGAGGCCCCGGCAACGGCACGCGTGTTAAAAGAGATTTTTTTTGATCAAAAGATTTTTCAACATCACCCAGCATTGCCGACGGATGCTGTTCATTTCGACGAGGGCGCGGCAAATCATTTGCGGATGTGTGCTGAATATGCCGGACCGGGGATTGAAATTTTTGTCTATGGAAAGAGTGCTGTTTCCGGAGTCCGGCCGCGAAAATTCGTCAGCCGACAGAGTCTCGAAGCCTCACAGGTAAATGTAAAAAAGCATAAGCTGCGTCAAGAACAAGTCATTTGTGTTCAGCAAAATCCAAAAGTTATCGATGAGGGTGTTTTTCATAATGATGTCATCGCGATGAACAATCAAAGTTTTTTGATTTTTCATGAGGACGCTTTTGTTGGTAAAGCGGGATTTTTAAAAGAACTTCAAGCGAAGTTTTCAAAGTTCACAGGGCGGTCCTGCTTGATTGAAGAAATTTCAAAGAAAAGATTGAGTGTTAAAGAAGCAGTCAAGACGTATTTTTTTAATAGTCAATTGGTGAGTCTTTCGAACGGGCGGATGGTGATGCTTTCTCCCCAAGAGTGCTTTGAATCCGCTCCGGCGCGGTCTTTGATTGAAGAGATCGTCCAAAAAGATAATCCTGTGCAAAAGGTCATGGCTATTGATCTTAGGGAAAGTATGCTCAATGGCGGCGGGCCGGCTTGCCTGCGGCTGCGGGTTGTCGTGAATGAAAAGGAATTGTCAGGGATCCGCGAGAATTATTTGTTGAATGAGAAAAAAATACGACAACTGGAAAATTGGATCCGTAAGCATTTTCGTGAGCAGCTGAGTTTTGCAGATTTGAGAGACGAGCAATTGCTTAAAGAAACCCGAACGGCCCTTGATGAATTAACAGAGTTGTTTGGTTTGGGGAATATTTACGATTTTCAAATTTAAAAAATTCAACGATTAACTGAAATTTAGATGTATTAACTTCATCTTAATGCTTTAACTTTTCATAAAGCGCATCCGGAGCTAAGTCTGCGCCATTAGGCCAAGCAATAGCACCAAATTCATCAACACGGACTTTAGCAAAAAAGGAGGGATCTTTAAGAGGCTCAAAGACGGGGCCAAAAAGACGATCAGATAAAGAAACAACACCTTTAACGCCATCATTAAATAATATTTCCAACTGGTAATTATCTAAAACTTTAACTTGTGTTATTTTTTCCATATTGATAACCTCATTCTAATGGGAGAATATCCCGTAATGGTTTATGGCTTTGTGCCAGTGACCAGTCTTCCAATAATTCATCTCTGTGCAACGAAGCCCATTCCAAGACTAAACCTAGCACTCGCTGAGGCAAACGCCCTTTTAATATACGCAATGTTTCAATTTCAATAGCAGCAGAATGATCGCCGTAATAAGCATGAAAATGAGGCGGTGCATGCTCATCAAAATACATACGAATATTAATTCCAAAAAACGTACTAATTGTTGGCATTAATCCTCCATGCTTTCACTAAAATATATCATATATACGCCTCTGCTATCAAATGATTTGTCCAAAACAAAGCAATAGCCCAACAAACCTGCCATTTTCTTTGACAAGGAAGGGCTTTTTTTGTAAGATCGGGTTATCCCAAAAACATTATCAAGATTGGAGTCAATGATGAAGCTGTCTTCGTGGACGCCGGAAGAATGGAATGAGCAGCAAAAGGAAGTATGGAGTAATCTGGAAAACCATTGGCAATGCCTTATCGGTGGAAAAATTGAAGAGTTTTTAAAGTTTATCCATCCGAGCTTTGTCGGTTATGGCCATGAGAGTCCGATCCCGGTTGACCGGCCTTGGTTGGAAAAATGGGTGGGATTTTGGGCCAAATCAACGAAGATCGTCATCTGTGAATTACGGCCCATCAATTTGAAAGTGCATGGAGATGTCGCTATTGTTCAGTATATGATTTTTACCATTGAACAAAATCAAGTTGATCAAGGCAAGCGCGTGATCCGACGCTACACCATGACTTGGAAAAAGCAGGGCAAGGCCTGGGTCGTCATTGCCAGTCATAACAATTTGATGAAAGAGACGATTTAAGAAAAGTGAATTTTGATTCGCCATTTTTATTCACTATTCACCCTTTTTTAATTCCCTCCCATGAGCAAACGCGATTATAGTTTCTCATCAGCCTTGACATGAAACTTCATCGCCCCTTGGGTATCAGGGTCCTTGCCGCGCTAATGCTTTTGATCGGCGGCTTTTCCATCTTTACGATTTTTTTTCATATCATCGATTCCACCCGTTTTTACGGCTGGTCTTCCTTAACCGTCAGCAGTGCTTATTCGTTCATTGGGTTTGCGATTTACGGGTGTATCCCGATTTTATTTTATAACGTCGGGGTCGGTCTTTTTGAGTCGAGATTATGGGCGTGGTATGCCAGTGTTTTCGTTATTCCATTGGCCATGTTCATTTTCTTTTTCAGCGTGGCCATGAATGCCGCTTTGACCGAGACACTTTATCCCAATCCAACGCTGATGGAGCTGCTTTCTGACCATGGTGGGATCTTCCTGGACGTCTTTTTTCGGTATTTTTTGTTTATAACACCGTTGGTCTTTTATTTGACCCGCCCCGCTGTTATCGAGTATTTCAAAATGGCCCATTTCCACACCGCATAACTGTTTTCTCCTCGAGAAAGCGCTTTCTTCAAAACACGCTTTTTTGCCGCACGGCCTTGTTTTCTAAAAATGCGATATGTTACACTTTTCGTGTACGAGTTAAGGAAAGCGAGAACCGGCATGGCAAGCCAAAGTAAATTCGGTATTATCATTTTCCATGTTTTATTGCTTACAATGTTTGGGACAGCGTCGAATTGCTTTGCGTTGATGACGCCGCATCCGCTCAAATCGTATGATCGCGGCGATAAATTGCTTTTAGAATACCGAGGAGATGAGGCCAAACTGAAGGCCGCAAAAGTTGTGTTTGGTCAATTGATCAAGGCCTTCCCAAAGTCTCCGTATGGATATTTAGGAATGAGCCGCAGCAATGTCATCGACGCTTATCGCTACGGCAACCATTACAATATGAAGAAGGTCCGTGAGGAGGCGTTGCCATTTGCCATCAAGGCCTTGGAGCTCGGGGCGGCTTTAAGAGACGTGCACGAGAATTATTCGGTTTATGAGCAAATTTTTGAACAGAATGAATTTAACCAAAAATTGACGCAAAAATTTTTAGAACTTTTTCCGGAACAAGCTGAGACGTACTTTATGGTCGCCAACTTTATTGAAGACCAAGAACAACCAGCGAAGGCCTTGGAATATTATCAGGCTGCCCTTGAACTCAAACCCAGCGATGATTTGAAGTTGCGGCTGCTAAAACGGATCGTGATGATCTATCTTAACGAAAATGATCAGCCGGAAAAAGCCTTGGACTACACCCAACAGGCCATTGCCTTAAAGGGGACTTCTCCGTTATTGAGTGAATATTTGGGGCAAGTCTATTTGAAATTGAAGCAATATGAATTGTCGGTTGATAACTTGTCGGAATCGATCAAGGGGCTCCCATCCAGTACGGCACAATACTATCTGGATGTCGCTCAAGGGTATGCCATGGCGGAAAAGGGGACTGTCCAGGGGGCCATCGGTCATTTGGAGAAGGCGGCACAATCCGGAAAAATCGATCGGGAATTGCATTTTCGATTAGGAAATCTCTATTACCAGACGACAAATTATGAATTGGCGTTTGAACATTTCAAACAAGTGATTGATTGGGGAGGATTTGACGCGAAAACGTATTATTTGGCAGGCCGCTCAGCCAATTCTTTGGGGCATGACGTCGTTGCCAAAGATTATTTTCGTAAGTTTTTGCAAATCGAGCCGCAGGGCCAGGAGGCCGATTGGATCAAAGGCCATTTCCCTGATCTTGTGCAGAATCAGATTTCGAAGAATTGAAAGCAGCTAACCCCCTGGGTTGAACCCCCGGGGTTAAACTCCCGGGGTTGAACCCCGGGGGTTCACATCAGCGCATTTGCTTTGTTGGAAGGAAATGGTAGAATAACATTCGCCACGGAAAATCCGTGGTTTTTTCATTCCTAAGCACCTATGGCAACAAAAAGCGAAAAATTGAATGTCTTGATCATCGAAGACAGCCCGGTTGACCAGAAAATGATTGCCGGGATGTTACGGAATTCTGGCTTCGGGATATTTGACTTCAAAATCCGCAGTTCACTTCGGGACTCCTTTGTCCAATTCAAGAAAGATAAATTTGACGTGGTTTTGCTCGACTTGAATTTGAAGGACAGTAAGGGGCTGGACAGTTTAAAACGCATTAAGAAAAAATATCCCGATGTTCCCATTGTCGTCCATACTGGGGCTTATGAAGACGCTTTAGGATTGAAAGCCGTGAGTTTGGGCGCCCAGGATTATTTGATCAAAGGGAAATACCAAAGTTATGTCTTGAGCAAATCCCTTTTTTACGCGGTTGAACGAAAAAAGGTCGAATTGGAACTGCAAATGACATTGCAGAGATTGAAGGACGCGCAGTCGCAGTTGATTCAGGTGGAAAAGTTGAATGTTGTCGGCGAGCTGGCGAGCGGCATCGCCCATGAGGTTAAGAACCCTTTGGCGACGATCCTTTCTGGGGTGGAACTTTTAAAAGTAAGGTATCATACCGAAGATAAGCAGCTTAACGCGGTGTTGGACGCGCTCAAACTTTCCGCCCAGAAAGCGAACCATATCATCAAGGACCTTTTGGACTTCGCGAGTCTTTCGCGCTTAAAGACGCGGAATGAAGATTTGCATCTACTTATCGAACAATCGCTGCTTTTGACCGAGCACCAATGTCGTAAGCAAGGGATTGTTGTTATAAAAAAATTTGCGAAAAGTCTTCCGAAAATAAAAGTTGATCGGAATCGAATCGAGCAGGTTTTTGTTGATTTGATCCTCAATGCCATCCTTTCCATGCGTGATCATGGCGAATTAACCATCTCAACGGGGGTTCAACGGTTGACAGAAAATGATTTAGCGAAGCAGCCACAAAAATTGAGTTCGTTATCGGTGGGGGATCAGGTTGTGGTGGTTGACTTTGACGATACTGGCACGGGGATCCCCGCAAAACATATGGATAAAATTTTTGA
>JAHFFS010000021.1:0-4616 GCA_023247815.1 Candidatus Omnitrophota bacterium | reverse complement strand
CGACCCGACGATCTAAAGGGGGGGTCGGTCTTGGGTTATCGGTTGCCCGCACGATCATGCTCAATCATGGGGGATTGATCTACCTGGAAAATTTGCCAAATAAAGGCACCCGGGCCCGGTTGATTTTCGAATCCGTGTCTACCACCATCCCATTTGATTTGTCTGCAACGTAAAGTCATTTAAAGAAAATTGACTTCAGTCTTTAGTTTGTCTATATTAAAGAAAAGTCGATTTCACACATGACCCATAAAAAATTTTTTTACCCGATTTTCTGCGGCCTTGCGGTTGTTTCCATCTTTCTGGGCGTCTTTGATTGCGCTGGAGCCAACGAATCGACGGACATCATTTCCAATAAAGAACGTTTTGAAGATATATTCTTTGAGGTTAGGGATATCAAGATCGCCGAGCTGCCCATCGATTCCGCGCAGTTGGAACTTTCTAATCCTTATATCGCTGATGGTCTGAAAATTGAGATACCGATGATGATCATTTCGTTAGACATGATCAACAATACTAAAAATAAAAAATTGGACCTCGCGAAGGATTTAAAATTTGAGTTGGTTGATGAATTCGGCAATGCTTATCGTCATTTCGCGAAGGCCCCGAAAGATTATCCTGATCCGGTGATTGTTCCTAATCCGCATTTCCCTAGCCTTTATCCCGATGAAATATTCTCTGAGACGCTGTTTTTTGAAGCGCCAATGGATATTGGAAAACAATTTTACTTGCAGATCGATGCCAGCGCGTTGGGCTATCCGCAGTTGGTTAAAAAAATTTTGCCGCGCAGTCAAATGCATCGCATCAATGGGATTTTGAAGAAAAGGGTGGCGCAGGAGGCCGACCTCAAGATCGTTTCTCCTAGCGACGGTGAGCTGGTTAAGCCCGGAGAAACCGTGCCCTTGGCCATTGATTTAACGAATGATGTTTATCTGCCTGATTCCTTGCTCATCATCACGCCGGATTATGTCTTGGAAGACCAGAATTTGAAGCGTCAATATCAGGTCAGGATCCCTGCTGAATTGAAACAGGGGGAATACACGATTGTGGTTATGGCCCAATGGCAGCAATTCCCAAAGAAAATGAGTCTTTCCCAATCCCGCACGCTGAAGGTCGATCTCAGTGAATAACAAACCCAATTTTAGCGCGCGAAAACCGGTATATTTCTTGAAAGGGGTATGCGACGGTGTTATACTCATTTATCAACAATGAAATTTGTTGAAAAAATTAAATTTATCCCACCTAAAGAATAAGTGCAGAATGCTTCAGCGAACTGATTCCAAGATTTTGGTTTTGACCCTTTCTTTGCTATTTTTTTCAGTTAAGGTTTTTGCTAGTTTGCCCACGATCGATGAGTTGATCTTTTTAGCGGACCAGCATTTCCAACAAGGCCGCTGGTCGCAGGCCCTCGAACAATACAGCAAGGTCTTGTTGATGTCCCCGAATCAAGTGGCCGTCCGACAGCACATCAAGGCGATCGCCCGGGAGTTTAAGAACCAAGGCCGTCCTCAGGATATCGAGATTTTGCAGTTTCTTGATTTGGTTGATTACTCCCAATTTTTAAAGTCACGTTTTAGCAATTATCTGGCTGATAATGAGCTGACTCTGGAATTCATTTTAACGAATGGCGTCATGTTGGATTCCATCCAATCTGAGGCAAGGCAGATTCAAGAGCGTATGCTCAAGGATTTGAATCGTTTTAAGAATTTTCAGGAAATGCTGTCGGAAAAACAGGTTTCCGCGGTTTTTAATTTGACAAAATTGAACGCTGATTTGCGCTGGCAGAAAGAGCGATTTTTGGATCAGATCCTTGAATTGCAGAAGGACAATCGTGAACTGCGATCTTTGAAGATTGAGGTCATGCGGTTTCTCCAAAAAAAACAAAGACAAACCCGAGAGGAAAATTATGAAACCCAACTGAGCGAGATGCGTTCTCATCTGGGAAATAAAGAGGAGGCGTTAAAACGGCAGGATGAAAATTATCGCAGTTTGAAAGAAGAATTGGCTAAAGTGAAACAGTCTTTTTTGGGAGTCAAAGATCAATTCAAGGAGACCGATCAAAAAATCGCGGAATTGACCAGAGATCTGGCAGGTATGACTTTGGAATTGTACGCGAAGGATAAACAATTAGCTGATAAGGGAGAGCAGATTGAAAAGTTAGGGAAAGATTTGGGGGATACCGAAGAACGCTTGACCCTGGTGCAGCATCTTATCGAAGAAAAAGATCAGAAGATGATGGAGCTAGAGCAAAAAATGACGTCTGCCCAAGAACAGACTGGCAAAGAAGCGGTCTTGGGAGGGACTAAGGGCAAGTTGTTGAGAAAAGAAATTTCCGAGCTTTACGGTAAGCTCAAAATGCAATCGAAGGCCAGTTTGACTAAAGTTGACATTTTAGAGAGGCGACTACAGGAATTGAGCCAAAGGTATTCGGAGATTTCAAGAAATCTTGAACAAAAGGACGTCAAGGTTGCTGAGCTTGAAGAAGGGCTAAGGGTCCGTGACCTTCAGGTCAGCGAGCTTAAAAATGTTTTTGTTTCAAAGGATAAAAAACTTTTTGAATTCAATGGGGTTGTTGAAATTTATAAAGGCAAATTGCGCGATGCCTTGGCGATGTTGGAAGACAAGGACGCGCATTTGAATAAGCTCGAGCAGGAAGTCGATGGCTTGAAACGGCGTGTCGAAAAATTGCGACAAAGCGCGTTGCGGGATATTTCGCAGGATTATTCGATGTCGGTGTCGGATTCATTTCATAGTAAGACCGCGTTTGAGGACGTTAAAGATTTGACTCCAGAACAAATTCTTAAGCGCACAAAACATGAGCTGGGGGCCTTGCAGATACAACTTCATGACTGAAATGATTAGTGATAAGCAAAAATTTTCAATGTCCTTTTTAAAAATTTATCCGTTATTGGTATTACGAAGACTGCTCTTGATTGCGGTTTTGGGGGGCGCCAACTTTGGGACGCCGTTTGTTTTTGCCGACGGTATTCGTGATGCCGTTGTTAAAGTTTTTGTTACGAAAAATAGCATGGATTATTACCAGCCTTGGCAATCTGAGGGCAGCAACGCGATGAGCGGCTCCGGAGCGATCATTTCAGGAAATCGGATATTGACCAATGCGCATGTGGTGAGTGATCATACGTTCATTCAAGTCCGTAAGGAAACCAACCCGAAGCGCTACACGGCCAAGGTGCAGGCGATCGGATATGATTGTGATTTAGCGATATTATCCGTGGATGATCCAACATTTTTTGAGGGGATTACACCGCTTGAATTTGGTGAGCTACCCAATTTGCGTGACAAGGTCATTGTCATAGGCTTTCCTCTTGGAGGAGATAAACTTTCCATCACCGAAGGGGTGGTTTCGCGGATTGAAGTTGTTTCTTATTCCCAAAGCGCCAAGGAAATGTTGGGCGTGCAGATCGACGCGGCGATCAATCCGGGAAACAGCGGCGGACCGGTTTTAAAAGACGGAAAGCTGGTTGGGGTGGCGATGCAGGTGATCAAAAGCAGCCAGAACATTGGTTACATGATTCCAACGTCGGTCATCGAGCATTTTTTAACGGATTTGGGCGACGGAAAATACGACGGGTTTCCGCAGTTAGGAATCGAGTTTGTCAATACCGAAAACAAGGCTTTGCGCAAATATTACGGTGTTGATCATGTCGATGGAGGAGTGCTCATTTACCGGGTGCTACCGTTTTCCGCCGTCGATCACGTTTTAAGAGAGGGGGACGTTCTTTTACAAGTTGAAAATATTTCTGTCGGGGTTGACGGTACTTACAATTTTCGTGAGGGGGAACGGTTGTCGATAGCGCATTTGATCAATCAAAAGCAGATCGGTGATCAGTTGCGTCTGCAGATCAGCCGTAAAGGGAAGTTGATGGATAAAATGATCAAATTCAACCGGTTCACTGGCCTGGTGGCTTATCCCCATAATGTGGATGATCCAACTTACTATATCTACGGGGGACTCATCTTTTCGGTTTTGAGCAGTGATTTGTTGCAGTCATGGGGAAATAGCTGGTGGGAAAAAGCGCCACTCGATTTTTTGTATTATTTGATCGGAAGCGGTCGATTGAACTTGGATCGGAAAAAAGAAGTTGTGGTTCTCTTGGACGTTTTACCGGATGACAGCAATGTCGGTTATCATGATTACAACAGTGAGGTTATCAAAAAGCTCAATGGCAAGGAAGTCAACTCTTTCAAAGAATTTGTTTTGGCGATTGAGAAAGACCAGGGCCATGACTATTCCGTTTTTGAAACTGAGCATCGGGCACCGATCATTCTTCCCACCGCGGGTATCGACGAGGCCAACAAAAATATCATGGAGCGGAACCATATTCCTTTTCAATACTCCAAGGACGTAGCTCAGTGGTTAGGTAAAAAGCGTGAGCAAATGAAAGAATGACCGTGAGGCATAATCAAACTTTTAAAGTTTTTCTTGTTGTGCTGGTCTCCTGGCTATTTTTTGTCGGCCAGTCTGAGCAAGTGTCGGCTCAGGGCATTCCGGACCGTTTGCGTCCGATCAGTTTCAAACCCGTGCTGGATTTTACCGATCAAACGGTAACCCTCGAGGAGCGCGTTTGGGAAATGTCGAGGATTGGGTTTCATGAATT
>JAHFFS010000020.1 GCA_023247815.1 Candidatus Omnitrophota bacterium | reverse complement strand
GTTCAAAAGAGCACTGATCGTCGTCGGGCCGGTCAAGATCACCCGGTATTCTTTACGCAGCAAATCCCATAAGCCCGGACGGCGCAGCACCTCGGCGTACAACCCTTCCGTCGGCAGAAATAGAATTCCAAAATCGGTTGTGTGCGGAGGATCAAGATATTTGTCACGGATGTTCTTGGCCTCATGCTTCAAACGCACTTCAATGGCCTTAACCGCATCCTCAATCGCCGGGAGATCAGCCAAATCCTGGGCCAATTGCAGACGCTCGTAATCTTCAGTTGGAAATTTCACATCGATCGGCAGATAAACACTGCCATTATCATTCCCAGGAAGTTTGATCGCGAACTCAACTGGGTCCCTGCTTCCTTTTTTCGTGGGGATGTTACGTTCGTATTGTTCGACCGTCAAAATCTGTTCCAAGAGATTCCCAAGCTGAATTTCACCTAAAATCCCACGGGTCTTAACGTTTGACAAAACTTTTTTTAAATCGCCAACACCCGAGGCCAGGTTCTGCATCTCGCCCAAACCCTGGTGCACTTTTTCCAGACGATCACTGACCATCTGAAAAGATTCCCCCAACCGCTTTTCTAAGGTCGCGTGCAGTTTTTCATCCACGGTCTCACGCATGCGTTCCAATTTTTGACTGTTGTCTTGCTGAAGTGACTCCAGACGTTTCTCGACCACGTCGCGGATCTTTTCCAATTTTTCTTCGTTGATCTTAGTCAACGACAGCATGGATTCATTAGAATTTTTAAGGCTCGCTGATAATTCATTGCGATTCTTCGCGGTCTCGTCGCGGATCAGGTCATCCAACCGGAGCTGCGTTTTCTCAAATCCACTGATCTGCCCATGAAGCTGATTTTGCCGCAGGAGCAACACCGCGACGAAAATCAAATCAATGACAATCAGGACACACAACACGATCAACATGAAGGACCACCTTTTTTTGATTGATGGTGTTCATTATATCGATGCAAAGAGACTTTGTAAAGATACTGGCCGCATCTTACAAAATTTTAAAGCAGATTTGATCGAGCGGGCAGCCAAGACAGCGTGGCCGCGGCCGGCAATGTTCCTTCCCCAATCTAACGAGCAGGGCGTGATATTCGTTGAACATCGACACATCGGCTTTGAGATTCCGCGCAAACAGCTCCTGCAGGACGGAATACTCCACATCTTTTTTAGTCAAACCGAGCCGCGAAAAAATCCGTTTGGTGTACGCGTCAACCACAAAGACCGGTTTGTCAAAGGCGTATAAAAGGATCGAATCCGCGGTTTCCGGACCAATGCCGTTAACGTTCAAGAGTTCTTGACGCAAAACCGTCCAAGGCTGCTTTGCCATTTTATTCAGATCTCCGTCGTAATCCTTAAATAAAAATTGAATAAAATTTTTCAATCGTTTAGCCTTGACATTGAAGTAACCAGATGGCTTGATCAAGGTGGCCAGCCGTCGCTGCGAAACCGCCTTCATGCCCAACGGGGTCAAGACCCGGTTCTTTTTCAATTGCGCGATCGCCCTCTCAACATTCCCCCAATTGGTGTTTTGCGTCAAAATCGCACCAATGATCACTTCAAAGCGGGTCTGCCCTGGCCACCAATGCTGCGGGCCGAATTTTCGCGAAAGCCTTTCATACACCAGCGGGACAGTCTTCTGTGAATAACTTTTAGGGTGCTTGATATTGAACAAAGTCCTTCAATTGTCCTTCTTGATCGAAATAGAAATAGACTTTTGGCGAGTCATTGTAGCGGGTAGGATAGCGGTATAACCACACTTCATATTCTTTGCCATTGCGCTCTTCGCCACGGGAAATGACTGGAGCACCAAACTCTGCCTTGATCTTCTTTTTGTTTGGAAAACGCTGCGAAAAATTTCCCTCGGCAAGCGATGCCAATAGCTTATCAAAATTTTTGTTCCCTTCGTCCACTTGCTCTTGCTGCCATTCCTTGTTTTCCGAGTAATCTTTAATCGTCAAAAGCTGGTCCAAATGTTCCAATTTGGCACAACCGGTCAATGTCATCAGCAACACCGCTGCAATCAAAAAATTTGTTCTCAATGTTTACCCCGTCATTAAATTTTGCTGATTTGATCCCGCTCTTGAAGCAAACCGCTGATCTTCGTATCGATCTCTCTCATTTGTTTGGGGATTTCCTTGAGTCGTCGCCCATAATCTTTGATCGTCTCCGGATCCTTGCCATAAGAGTTCGCCAGGACCCGGGACTTGACGTAACTCTCAGTCTCCAACTCTTTCCTTAATTGTTCAAATTCCTGAATTTCAACCTTGATGTTTTTCAACCGTTGCAACGCCGCCCGATGCTGATTTCCCAATTCCTCATGCCTTGAATTCTGCGACTCCCAGGCCTTTTTCGCTTCACGTTTCTGCTCTTGTTTTTCTTCTTTCACCTTTTGTTCGGCCCGCGACCCCAAGGTCTCTCCCTGACTCTTCTTGAGCAAATAGTAACTGAGTCCGCCTGGATAATTTTTGATTTCTCCTTGATCGACTTCCATCATAGTGTCGGCCACCTCACCGATAAAAAAAAGATCGTGGCTGATGAAACAGAGCGTCCCTTGGTATTCTTTAAAGGCCCTGGTCAAGGCCCCGACCCCATCGAGATCAAGATGGGTTGTGGGCTCATCGAGCAAAATGAAGTTCGGCGGACTGACCAAAAGTTTGGCCAAAATCAAACGGCTCTTTTCGCCCCCGGAAAGAACCTGCACCGATTTGAAAACGTCTTCCCCATGAAAATTGAAGAGCCCCAACAGCGAACGCAGCTTGACCGTCGGGAGACTCCCCTGCACCGCGCTGGCCAATTCTTCCAAGACCGTGCGGTTAGGATTAAGCACGTCGAGCCTCGTCTGTGAAAAATAGCCCTGGGTCACCTGATGGCCCAATTTGATACGACCTTCGTCGGGTGGCAAGACCCCGGCCAACATCTTTAAAAGTGTGGATTTCCCGGCGCCGTTCGGCCCCACCAAGCAAACCTTTTGTCGACGGGTGATCTCCAAATCCAAATTCTGGTAAATCTTTTTCTCACCATACCGCTTGCTGATCTGACAGCAAGTCACAACCGTATAACCGCTCTCCTGGGCCACTGGAAATTCAAAATCCTTAATGCTTTTGCGTTCTTGCGGCAGTTCAATCTCTTCAAGACGCTCTAGCATCTTGCGTTTGTTGCGGACCGCGGAGGCCCGGTTAGGCTGGGCATGAAAACGCTGGGTGAAACGTTCCAACTGGTCCCGTCGCTTATCGATCACCTTTTTCATTTTTTCTAAAGACCGCTCGTCAACCGCCTTTTGCTCTTCGTAGGACTGATAATTCCCCTTGACCTTGGTCATCTGGCCGTTCTCGAGAAGGATCGTGTAATTGGTCACATCACTCAAAAAAACTTTGTCGTGCGAGATGATGACAAATGTTCCTTGATAACCGCTCAAAAAATTCTTGAGCCACAGGGTCGCGGCCAAATCCAGATAGTTGGTTGGTTCATCCAGCAACAACAAATCGTATGGGTAAATCAAAAGCTTAGCTAAAAGGGTACGCATCTGCCATCCGCCGCTCAACTGCTTAACCGGCTGATGAAACTGTTTATCACTGAAACCCAAACCGCTTAAGACCTTTTCCGCTTTATGCTCCAGATCGTAAATCCCCAATTGCTCCAATTGTTCAAGGATGTCCCCGTAACGGCCACTGTCCGCTTTGTTGGCCTGTTCCAATTCATTTTTTTCCTTGAGTAATTCTTTGATCCGTTGATCCCCCGATGTCACTTCTTCCAACACCGTCTGCTCCGAATGGAATTTGGCCTCCTGCGGCAGAAAGCCGATGCTCAAATTTTTCTGGATCTGGATAGCACCACCGGAAGATTCCATTTCACCTAAGATGATCGAAAACAGTGTCGTCTTTCCGGAACCATTGGGACCGGTCAGCCCGATCTTTTCATTCGGAAAAATGCTCAGAGTGACGTCTTTGAACAACGTCCGTTGGGTGAAACCTTTTGATAGGTTGGTGATGGTGATCATAAATAGTTGCAAGTTACATGTTGCAAGTCTCAAGTAACTTACGACTTGAGACTTGAGACATGAGACCTTATCCTTTTCAATCCATTCACTTCCTCTTGCGTCAAAATCCGATAATGACCGCTTTTAAGCTGCCCTAACTTAAGGGTGCCTTGCTGGATTCTTGTTAAGGATATCACCTGATGGCCGCAGATTGCAAGCATCCTTCGAATTTGACGCTTGCGCCCCTCATGGATTTTTAGTAAAAACTCAGTTGAGTTGGCCAAAATCGCGATCCGCGAAATTTCCGCCGGGGCTGTTTTCTTCCCATCCAACACCACCCCTTTTTCCAGTCGCTGTTTGCCATCCGCGCTCAATCGTCCTTGCGCCTTGACCGCGTAAACTTTATCCACATCAAATTTAGGATGCGTCAATTGATACGTCAAATCGCCGTCATTCGTCAGGATCAATAATCCTTGCGTGTCTTTATCCAATCTTCCAACGGGGTGAAGGTGCTGCAAATCTGGTGGCAGCAGGTCCATGACTGTCTTTTCCGCGTGCCGATCGGCTTTCGTCGTTGTGAATCCCGATGGTTTGTTCAGCAAAAGGTATTGATAACCGCCCAACGAAATTTTCCGTTTCTCAAAATGAACAAGGTCCTTTTCTGGATCAACAAAGACGGATGGTTCAAGAACAATGTTACCGTTAACAGTCACCTTCCCCTGCTTGATTGCCTCTAAGGCCTTGCGACGGGAACAGATACCGCGGTGAGAAAGGAAAAGTTGTAATTTTTCTTCATTCACTCTTTCCCCTTCACTATTCACACCTTTGCCGAACAGCTTCATAAATCAAAATCGCCGCACAGGTCGAGACATTCAAAGAATTGACCGTCCCTCGCATGGGGACGCGCACAATTGAGTCCGCGGCCTTGAGCCATTGCGAACTCACTCCCGCGTCTTCACTTCCTAACACCAACGCGGTCTTGCCAGTCAAATCGGCTTGGGTGTAAATCTGCTTGCCGTCCGGTGAAGCGATGATCAATCTTACCTTCTGTTTTTTAAAACAGGAAATGATTTCTTCGCTATGGCCGACAAACACTTGAACACAAAACACCGCGCCCAAACTGGCGCGGATCACATTTGGATTGTAGATATCTGTAGCGGGATCAGCAACGACCACTTTTTTGACTCCTGCCGCGTCACAGGTGCGCAGGATAGCACCGAGGTTACCGGGCTTCTCGACCCGCTCGATCACCACAATCGTCTCCTTGCCCACATCAATCCCATCAAGTCCCGACGGAGATGGACAGCGGCAGACGCCTAAAAGCCCTTCCTTGCGTTCACCGAACGCCATTTTTTGATAAACAGCATCGGGCACTTCAAAAATCGAACACCCTTGTTTGGACAGCGCTGCCAGAAAATGATCAGGAAGCGTCACTTGGGAAGGACACCAAAAAATATCTGAAAACGGAACACCGGCTTTGAGCGCGGTCTCGATTTCCCGCTGGCCTTCGACGATGGTCAAATTGCTGGTCTTTCGCGAACGGGCGGAACGCAGTTTCACCACCTGCTTGACCCGTGGATTGCTTACACTGATGATCTTCATCTTTTTGCTAACGCCCGCTTGAGTTCATTCCAAACGCATTCATTGCGTCGGAAATGTTCGGTTTTCCAAGACGCGACAATTTTATCTTTCAAAAGCGACCAATGCAGATGATAATTTTCCCATCCGGTCAAAACACCCCCCCGATTCACCCAGGGCGGATTCTCGTAATAACTGTATAGACCGTCGGGATGCTGGGCGTTCTTGATGGCCTTATATGTCCAGTACGTCCAATGAAAACCATAGGACTTAAAAATGGCCAGCACATCCCGCAGCCAGCGGTCCTCCCCATACAATCCTCCTCGAGAATTCACGCCAAATTCACCGACATAGACCGGAGTCTTATGCCGCTTGGCCACCTTAAGATGCTTGTCCATCACTTCTTTGATCCTGGAACGGGAATAAATCCCCGGCCGATTTTGCGGATATTTTTGCTGCGGCACCAGGTTAAAAACAAAATCAGCGGCCTCATAAAAATGAATGCTAAGGACAATGTTATCGTCGTCAAACTGATCAAGGCATTCCAAATCTTGCGCCCAACGGCTTCCTTCGATAAAAATCATGTGCCGCAGATCAACCGCCCTTATCCTTTTGATCACCCGATGATAAAAATGATTGAGCAATTTCGTATCAGCTAAAACCGCCTCATTTAAAACATCATATCCCGCGACTGCTGGCTCATTCTTAAAATGATCGGCGAGGAAACCCCAAAGTTCAACCATACGGTCCTCATAACTTTTTTTCTTCCAAAACCCGGCCGGTCCCAAACTGTCCGAATGCCAATCGTGATTTTGCGCGCCGACGACCGCGTGCAAATCCAGAATCACCCACAAACCATTTTGCTTAGCCAGGTTCACGGCCTTGTCCAAAAGTTTAAGCCCATTTTGATCAAACTGGTGCGGTGCTTTTTCAATCAACCGATAGTGAAAAGGCAGACGGATGCAATTGAACCCCATTGCCGCGACATTTTTAAAATCACTGTCCTGAATGAACGTTGAATTAAAAGAGCGCTCAAAGTCTTCAAGAGCGCCTTCCCCCAAATGTTTTTGAAACCCCTTTTTAAATACCTGGACTGCGATATTGCGGGCGTGCATGATATACCCTTCCATCATCAGCCAGCCGCCAAAGTTAACACCCTTAAGGATCACCGGCTGCTGCCCAAGACAAACCTTACCGCGCTGAACATTCAACATTTTTTGCATAGGAGTCCTTTCACAGTTGATGGATGTTTAAGAAATTTCGGATCCCTGCCAAATAAACTTCCCGCGATTCCAAATAAGCTTCATTGTGAGTCCCCTTGATCTTTAAAAAACTTTTTGGAGATGAAGCAGCGTCATACAATTTCTTTCCCAGACGATAATGGACCGTTTCATCTTCCATACTATGAATAAACAACTTCGGGGCCGCCACACTCTTGATTTTCTTCAGAGAATCAAATTTGATATTCAAAAGGAAACTTGGGATAAAGGGGTATAAGACGTGGGCCATATCCGCCCCCGAACTAAAACTCGCGTCGATGATCAACCCAGCCAATTTTCGTTGCACAGCCAAATCAATGGCCGGGGCACCGCCCAACGAGACCCCATAAACGATAATCCGACGAGGATTGATGTCCGGCCGAGTCAACAAATAATCATAAGCGGCACGGGCGTCTTGATAAATCCCCAGTTCAGTTGGTTTGCCTTCGCTCTTGCCATACCCGCGGTAATCGATAATGAACACATTTAAGCCCAACTGATGCAAGAACCCAACCTTTCCCAAACGATCTCCCATGTTACCGGAATTGCCGTGAAAAAAAATCACCGTGCTCTTCGCCTGGGGATTTTTGATCAGCCAACCGTTCAAACGGAGATGGTCCTCGGTCAAAAAATAGACATCTTCGTAATCAAGCTTCATCTCTTTCGGAGTCATCACCACTTGACGCGCGGGATGAAAAATGACGGTGGCTTCCAAATAGCGGATATACCCAACAAAAAAAACAAATCCGATGACCGCAATAAAAAAAAGTTTCGTAAAATTTTTATTTTCGGATGATTTCATCGTCGAAAAAAATAATTTCATCTTGATAGCTGTCTCATTGTTTGCAAACGCTATCCACGAGTTCTTACTGCTGCCACTCTCTTAAAAATTCGGCCGATCCCTTCCTGAAAACAAGCAGGTGGAGTAAGCAAACTTAAAACCACATGCCCGCCTTCATTGAAATCATAAAAGTAGCCAGGATGGACCGACACTTGGTCCTCCTTAAGAAGTTCCAGCACGAAATCCTCCTCCACAATTTCTTCGGAAAGCCTTAAAACCGCGTACCAGCCTCCCTGCGCCTGAAGAAGTTCGCAAGCAGGATTGCTGAAAATCTGCTTTTCCAACCGCGTTCGATTGAGCTTGATCCGTTCTAAAATACGCGCTTGGATATCCGCTCTTGCCATCAACCATGCACTCAAAGCATTCTGCGCCGGGGTGTTCACTGAAAGATAAGTGTCGCAGATGATTTCCAGCCGTTGTGACGCCTCTTTCACCAAATTTTTTGGTCCCCCAACCACCACCCATGACAATTTCATCTGCGGTAAAGCGAGCGCCTTCGAGACCCCGCCTAAAACAAACGTTAAATTTTCTTGATGGGCAACGAGGCTCTGATGATTTTCTTTGTTCCAACTATAGTCAAAAAAAACCTCGTCGGAAATGATCGCCGTTTGCTGTTCCCGGCATAATCGGATGATCGCCTTCAACGCCTGGCCGCCGACATAAGTCCCGGTGGGGTTATTGGGATTGACCAAAACACAGGCCCTCGTCCGCGCCCCAAACCGACTGGAAAGCTGATCGACATCGATCTCCCAACCTTTGTCATATTTAAGGGCATAGCAATCCTTATTAACATCATTGAGCTGAATGAGAAAATCAAAAAGCGGATAACTGGGCTGCGGAAAAAGGCAATGCTCATCGGGATCCAATAACAAACGGAACAAAAGCGAATAAGATTCCGAACTGCTCGCCGTCAAAAAAACTTGATCCGGATGAACGTCCAGTCCTTTCTCGTCGTAATATCGACAAACCGCTTCCCGTGCTTTTAACAAACCTTGTGCCGACGGTTCATAAAATGAATTTTCCCCTTGCCCCAGCGACGAAAGAATTTTTCCGGGAAACAACAAACCGCATTGCGTGGGATTGGAGACCGTTAAATCAATGACATCAACATCATGTTGTTTGAGAGACTCTAACAGCTCGGAAATTTTATTGGTGTTGAACTTCCATTGAGTACGGCTGGAAAACATGGTCTCAATACCCGGCTTGGAAGGCAACCTGTTCGGCCATGGTTTACGTTTTGGCGGAATTTTTCAACTGCGCCAATTCCTTTTCTTTTTCCTTTAAGGCCTTCTCAATTTTGACGTACTCAGACTTGGCGATCCACGTCGTGTCTTCATGCTGTTTGGAGAGTTTGGCATTGATCGCCTTCAAATCATTGATTTCTTGACGATATCGATCACTGGTGGCCTTCGTCGTTTGCAGTTCCATTTCTAAAATTCGCCGCTTTTCACTTTGCTCTTCCAAAGCCTGCTGGGACGCCTTCATCGACTTTTCCAAACGCAACCGTTCAATATGCTCATGTTCAAGATTCCTTTCCAATGACTTCAAATGCTCCTGCTGGTGTATCAGCTCGCTCTTTCGCCGCTGCGCGTCTTCCTCTTCTTTTTTCTTCCATCCCCGCTCCTGAAGCAATTTTTCCTGCAAACGAACACCTTTCTCTTGCTCAATGAGGATCTTCTTTTGCGAATCCTTGTCCCCTTGTTTGAGTGTGGAAATCTCCGCCCGCAGACTGACGATGTGTTTCTCCAGCTTTAAGACAACCTCTGCCCAGTCGGTCTTTTGGCTGTCTTGCTCTTGCTGGATTTGCCGTTTTGATTTCTTTTTCTTATTTTTATCGCTGGGGACGACGAACAAAATACCCAACAGGACAACGACCAAAATGATGCCTGCCCCTAAAACCAACGATGTGTTTTGCAGCCATCCTGTCATGTCGAACTCTTGAATTCCACTTTGATATCGCGGATACACGCCTGCAATTCAATGAACTGCCGGTCCAAATCTTTCATCTTGCTCTTAATGCCGTCCAGGCCCCTGTCATGCGCCAGCTGCTCGATCGTCGAACAAGACGCGTACAAAGCCTTAGCCGAAATATTTCCTGCCGCCCCCTTCATCGAATGCGCCAAGTCCCGGATAGAATCAAAATTTCCCATCGCCAGATGCTGGCTGAGGTTCTTCCGTTTTTCCTGAAAATCCTCTTCAAAAATATCAAAAAGTTCAAGCAACAATTCCCGATCGTCTTGAACTCGTTCTAAAACGTCTTTGATATCAAGGACTTCTTTATTCATGCTGTTTCCTTTCCTTGTTGTTGTAACGAATTTTCAATGACCTCAAAAAGTTTTTGACGATCAATGGGTTTGGTCACGTAATCATCCATGCCAGCGTCGATACATTTTTGACGGTCTCCGGTCATGGCCCGGGCCGTGAGCGCGATGATAGGGATATGCCCACCCGTTGCCTTTTCTTTTTCGCGGATTTTCATGGTGGCCTCCAACCCGTCCAAAACCGGCATTTGCGCGTCCATCAAAATCAAATCAAAGTGACCCACATCCAAATATTCCAAAACCTGTTTCCCGTTCTCGGCGGTCTTGACCCCCCAACCCTGTTTCTCTAAAATCTTGGCCACAATCTTTTGATTGACAACATTGTCCTCGGCCAAAAGGATTGATAAACGATTCCCAGGAACTTTTTGTGATTTGGCAACGGAAACGGTCGGTTCTACCGGCACCGATGATGATAAGGGGCTCTCTGACAACTTAGGAAATCGCGCGGTAAAAAGAAATGTGCTCCCCTTAAATTCTTCACTTTCCACCCAAATTTTCCCCTGCATCATTTCCACCAACCGTTTGGAAATGGAAAGTCCCAGCCCCGTTCCACCAAATCGCCGGGTTGTTGAAACATCGGCCTGGGTAAAAACTTCAAAAATGGTGGCCAATTTGTCTCTCGCGATACCAACACCCTCATCGCTTACGGAAAACAACAAGGTCTGCTGACCGTCTTTTTCCTCCTGCAATTTTACCCGCGTCTCGATCTTTCCCCGAAAGGTGAACTTGATCGCGTTATTGATCAGATTGACCAAAATCTGACGGACCCGTACCGGATCGCCCAGCAAATGATCGCTCACTTGGGGATCAACATCCCAACACAGGTCCAAACTTTTCTTTTGCGCCAAAACACTCAACCCCTTACAGACACTTTGCACGACATTGCGAACATTCAAAGCAATGCTCTCCAGTTGGACTTTTCCCGCTTCAACCCGCGAAAGATCCAAAATATCATTGAGCAAATTCAAAAGGATGTCCGCGGCATTTTTAACAGTGGTCAAATTCTCCCGTTGGTCCTCAGACAGTTCCGTATCCAATGTTAAATCAATCATCCCGATGATCGTGCTCATGGGTGTGCGCACCTCATGCGACATGTTCGCTAAAAACATGCTCTTGGCACTGTTCGCCTCTTCAGCCGCCAACTTGGCCCGTAAAAGCATGTCCCGACTTTGCTTTTCCTGGGTTAAGTCGTAGACAACAGCTATCAACCCTGACTTATGGCCCTCGTCATCCAAAATGCGCGTCAAAGAAACCCGGACCGGGATGAGATCATCCGGAGCCCTGATGAGATTCACGTCTTGATCAAGTAAAGAATCCTTATGACTGGTCCGCTCCCGCTGTTTCAATTCCTGCCAATCCGACGAGGAAAACAAATCCGACAAAGGCCTATTGAAAATGGTCAGCTTATCCATTTTTAACAAATTCTGCGCGAAGGCGTTCCAAGCAATGATCTGTTCCTCTTGATCAGTAACCAAAATCGCCAAGGTCGAATTGTTATAAACAGTATTGAAAAGTTCTTTCGAAGCTTCGAGCTGCTTTTTTAAAGAAGATATTGAAAAAGTCATGGCTTCAAGAATCTTTGTTCAATCGAAAATTGCGTAATATCGCGTACAGGTTAAGGAATCCCACCGCGATCGTCAACGAAACCATACACACCCGCAGGATCTCGTACCAGGTCTGGCTGGATTGATCCGGTAATATCCCTTTTAAGATGTACCCGATGATGATCAATGCCAAGACAATGGATGTTCCGGCAATGAAAAAAATCAAAAGGGAAAATAAAAAAGACAACAACACAACATACAGATTGTAAAAAAACAAATTTCCGCTGGCCATTTTACTGGCCGCGATTCCGATCCTCTCCATAGACCTTTGACTCCTTTTGTTCTGGCAACACTTTTTCTTCTTCCCATCTTCGACGGACGATTTCATTTTTAACAGCGGCGATGCGGTCTTTGATAAAAGGATGCGATCGCAGGATCAAAGGCACATCAGGCCCTTTGGATTCCGCCTCAAGGATTTCAAAAGTTTCGATCATCCCCTGCGGACGATAATGGGCTTTGATCATGTACTTGATCCCGATATGGTCCGCTTCGAATTCGTCATGCCGGCTGTAAGAACTGAAAATCAATTGCATGATTGATGAAGCACTCATCTGTGCCAACTGCCCCGCGCCCTCGCTGCCGACCTGGCTGAAAATGATATTGCCAATCAAATCATAGCTCATCGCCGCCTGATATTTCTTAACCACATGCTTCGCCGCGCAATGCCCGATTTCATGCGC
>JAHFFS010000161.1 GCA_023247815.1 Candidatus Omnitrophota bacterium | reverse complement strand
GGAATTGCGCGTAAATAATGGTCTTATAAATCAATCCATATTTTAGAGAATCAAATAAAAGCCTCAACTCATCGTTAAAAGCCAAGAAGCGGGCAAGCCACTTTTCATTGAACGGCAGGACCTTAACAATGATCGGCTCAAGCGCGATCAATAGACCCAAAAACGGCGACAACAAAATCATTGTTATCGACACCAGGCCCGCTAAAAAGTACAAATGTTTCCCGATGAACCGCCAAAACCAAAATTTCCAGCCGGTATATTGGGGAACTGCTCCCACTTCTTTTATTAGCAACTCTTTCATGCCAATGTGTTCCCGTTCCCGCAATACACCGCGGCGGATCAAGAGCCGGATATGGTCTTTAAATTTCGGCAGATTTTCGTGTAGCAACGCGGCATCGTTGCCAATATCCATCCGCACCTTGCCATTTTCGATGGGGCCGGTAAAAATATTCACGATCCTCGGTGCTGACCGTCGGACATTACGGATTTTCAACATGATCGTTATCAACGGAATCGTGACAAAAGCAAGGATCGTTGCCGACAAAAATGTTCTGACCAGAAAATCGTTCAAAGCGGGAATATTAAAAATATAGCTGTGCATGGACTCGACCTTCAGAAAACCAAGCAGCTTGACCGCCAAAGGCTGGGCAAAATACAAGCTCAAGGCGATCGGCAATCCATACTCCACCAAGAACTTGACCGCTCCCAGCAAATTGGGGGCCCGCAAACGATACTTGATAAGGACCGATTTCCAGATATAGCTTCGATAGGCTTTATTGACAAACCAGGACTTGAATGTGAGCGGAATCAAACTGGCGGAAGGATCAGTTTGAGATGACACGAAACCTTGACCTTCCGGTGTTTGCTTAAACTCATTGACGGCGGCTTCCAGATAGTTTTCAACGTTTTCAATCAATGCATTTAAAGTGGCAGGCAGGCGTTTGGCATTCTTGTCTTTTTCAACCTCAACTAATCGAATATTTTTCAACTGTGGATGATACATCCAATTGAATAAAACCGAAGTCAAATAAGGAGAAACATGTCCAAGAAATATCGCCAAGACCCCTTGCAGCAGCCATGGCCACTGCGGCAGAATAAAGGACCGTAAAATCATAAACGAAGTTATCATCAAAGCGCCCAGCAAATAAGGATGGCGACGATTGAATTCATTGATCTTGTTCCATTCAATCCTTTCAAAGTGGTCTTTGTTGGCTTCATAATATCGGAAGAAGACTTTCCACAAAGCTCGGCGCTGACAATCGGACATGGCATCGACCGTTTGCTTTGACAATCCAACAATCAGACGCGTCACCTTACCAAAATGGAGTCTTAACAAATCAAAGGCCAAAGACCCTCCGCCAATGAGCACAAAAAAGAGCGGGATTGAAAATGGAAGATATTGCCAAATAAAGTTCAAGACTCCCCGGAATGCAGCGCTGAATCCCACATTTTGAAGAGCACCTGCTAAGAATCCCAACAAATTCTGGAAGAGTGGTTGCCCTAATGGTAACAGCAAAAATAATCCTAAAAAGATACTAATAAAATTTCGGTAATGAGTGTTATTTGATCGACGCAATTGTGTCATCACCAGAGAATACATCCCCCACATTAAAATCACGATGGGGATCATGTATGAAAAATACTTCTGAAGAAACAGCACGACTGCGTCAGAAAAATGATACAGCGAAACATTCCCTGCCCATTGCAGTGTTCCTAAACCGAAAATGATGGTTGCTATGCTTTTGGCGATATTCATCGCGTTCCATAAATGAATATCGATCCCGTGTTTTTTGATAAAAGTGAGACGCTGTTGGAACTTTTCCGGAAGGGAATTTTCGAAAGGATAATTAACTAATTTGTTAAAACGCTTATGAAGTTCTGGGAAATGATGAGCCGCGCCTAAACAGAGGATGCCGAATGATACTGCCCAGATATTGAATGAGTACGAGTGTTGTGAAAGCCGATACGAGGCAGGAAGATTATTGCCGCTGTCCCGGTGTCTGGTACGATCCGCCAACCATTTGGATAAATAAACCCCGAGGATGCCAATTCCAAAAAGAAATAGGGCATACCCGTTAAAAAGCACCGGAACACATTTTTGCGATTCCGGGGCCGATAATGAAAGCGTCGATGGGACTGACTCTTGACTTGGCTGAATATTTTTGGGCTGCGGTGTCGGCGTAGAACTTTTGCTTGAAGAATCATCAGCGGTGGACAACGCCTGTGAAAGCTTGTTCCCCAAACGAATTCCATCGGGACTTTGGGGATCCAACAGTGTTGCCGCCTGGAGATAAGCCTCGCTCGCCTCACGATATTGAAATACCTTCATCTGCGCGTCACCTAAAGCCTCATATATCCTTGGGTTGTTAGGTTGAAGCGGGATCACTTTCGTCATAACCAAATCGATGAAACTAAGATATTTTTTATTTGAAAAATAAATATCCCCTAAACGTAACAACGTCGGCATGTCTCGCAAACCCAAACGAACAGCTGTCTCATAGGTTTTCTCCGCTTTATCAAATTCTCGATTTTTATGATAACAATCCCCCAGGATGACCAACAACTTAACGTTCTTAGGATTGTATCGCAGCGCGGCTTGAAGCACTGCGATCGCCTTTGCCCTCTGCCCAGTATCAAAATGGATTTTTGCTGAAATCAAACTGGCGCCGAGATTCGTAGGATCAAGCCGCAATGCTCTACGAAAATATTCGGCCGCCTGCTGAAACTGGCCGTCGTGATAATAGGCGGCCGCTAAATACGCCAATAAATCGGGGTCATTATCTTTAAGCTCGACGGCTTTTAAAAACGCGGCAATCGCTTGCTTGACTTGATTCAACTGAGCATAGCTATACCCTAAATTAACATAGGCCAAATAGAACAGCGGATCGAACTCAATCGCTTTCTTGAAATGTTCGATCGCTTGCTCATATTGTTGAGCATGAACATAAACGAACCCGAGATCATAATACAGTCGGGCATCATTGGGATTATCCTGCAACGCGTTTAAGAGCAGCCCGATGGCCTGCTGGTATTGACCGTCACGCACATACCGCAAGACGCGCTCATCGAACGCGCTTTGATTCTCCGTCGATGACTGTGAAATCCAGTCGCTGCCTGATAAAATATCAGAATTAGTATGGTCCGGCACCGGTATCGACGCTGCCCCTTCCCTGGCCATGAACAAAGCCGCGAAGGCAAGAACAACAAAACGGTAACGAGTGCCTTGTAACAGAAATTTCTGATAGAAACGTTTGTCATTGCGAGCCCGATAGGGCGAAGCAATCCTACTTGAGCAAGATTGCTTCGGCCTAAAAAGCAGGCCTCGCAATGACACCAGCAATTTATGCGACAAAATACTATCACCTTTTAATAAATTGAGTCTGTCACTTCCTTTGATAACTGCGAGAACAATCAACGCCGCGATGATCGCTAGGATGGGAATGTTATGATTTTGCTGATCACGCGATGCGCTCATCACCTGCTGTTCACGGATCAAGTTAAGGGCATACCTGACTTGAAAATCGAACGTGAGCGAAAACACCTGACCCCCAGCAAGATCAAATATGAAAGGGTTGATGCTCCAATTCTCGTTCACGTCAGTTGGCAAACGCGGGAGACGCGAATCATCAATGGCTTGGGCCCAAACCGATTCTATCCTTCGCGATTCTTCGCTCATGCTTTGCTCGAAGCTA
>JAHFFS010000019.1:7744-12358 GCA_023247815.1 Candidatus Omnitrophota bacterium | reverse complement strand
AGGAATATCATGATGAGACGTTGCCGGCCGAGGGGGCGAAACTCGCGCATTTTTGCTCGATGTGCGGTCCGCACTTTTGTTCTATGAAAATCACTCAGGATATTCGCGATTACGCTCAAGTGAAGGAAGAAATCGTTGACGCGGCAACGGTCGCTCAGGGATTGAAAGAAAAAGCCAAAGAATTCAAAGAGAACAATTACAACATTTATGTCTGATGGGTTGAGTTGATCGTCGAGGTTAGCAGCTTTTTACGAGGTTGCTTCCACCAGTTCCGGAAAGAAGATGCTGCGATGTTCGTTGACGAAATTTTCCAATTGTTGATGCAGCAGGTGCAGTTCGTAGAGGGCCTTTTGCCGATAAGATTCAGATTGGGCGAGCAATTTTGGGAAAAGTTCGCGGTAGTATTGAATCCCCGATTCGAGATTCGAATGAAATTCCTGCCAATGTTTATTTTGTCTGCTTGAAAATTCCGTTGAGTTTTTCATGACTTCGTTTTTCAAATAATCAATGTACAGTTTCAATTCTTTAACAAACATGTGCGATCGGTAAGTTGCATTGAGGATGCTCAGACGACCATAAATATGACCTACCATTTCTTTCAAAGTAACGATTCGCGAAAAATAAGCTAAATTGGGCCCGGGACAGACCGCAGAGAAGTGGGTCCCGTTTTTGGGGATTTGATTTTTGATGAGTGCTCCTTCGCCGAGATCATTGCAGATGCAGGATTTTCTAGTCACCATCTCAACTTTGCGCGAATAATCAAGTTCTGGCAGATTTAGTTTTTCCAGGGACTCGATTTTTAGTTTTTGATAAAGTCGGGAGGCCGTACAAATCGGTTTCTCAGTAAATTCGGTATTTGAAACCAAATGGCCTTTTGGGCAAGGACTCCCTGGGCGACCGGCCGCAGAGCGGCGGTCTCTTTCCAAATCAGAGGCACAGTCACGCAAATTGTTAAAAGGTACGCCTAATGGCGAAACTTCACTTAAATACAAATCTTTTTCTTGAGCCGCGGCCAGTTTTTTAAGTGTCGGCTCATCGACATTGGTTGCTTCCGGGCAGAGCAGAAATGGAGTTCCCCAGCCGGTAGCGTTAACATTGTAGTGATCAAGCAAAAATTGATCTTCACGCGCAGTTCCAATGCCGCCTTGGGCCGTGACCATAACTTCATGCGGTTGGGCGAAAGCCGGCTGACCTTTCAATCCGCGTGCCTGATTGTAAATCTGGTGCAAGGTGTCGATCAGTTCTTGCCGCTTGTTTTTGATTTCTTCTAAAATAGGCCCCATCAACAGACCAACGGTAGCAAACGCGTGGCCGCCGCAATTCAGGCCGGATTCAATGCGGTATTCGGAAACCCAAAGGCCTTTTTTTGCAAAAAATTTTCCTTGAACAAAACAAGAGCGGTAATCGCTCACCTTAATGACGATCCGTTTTTTGATAAATCCTTTAGCATCGGCAAAGAAGTCTTTAAATTCTTCCGTATAACCATAGAGGCGCTGGTTGATTCCGGCGGAAAAGATAATCGCTGATTGCAGCGTGCTTTGCGCGTATCCACGCAAAGCCGCCAGCGCGTCGGAAAAATGCGAGGGAAGCAGATCCCCGTTGGGCGCGTAATTTTCCCGGTCAAGCTTTGTCATGATGTTGACGTTGATATCGCCGGGGATAACGGCAGAACGAAGTTCTTCTTGGAGTTTTTCCTTTTCTCGCAGGTTGGATGTTTTCAGCATTTTATTGTAAAGTGTTTTCAAAGGTGATTTATCAGAAAGGAGTTCAAAGTATTTTGTGATTTCACTGCCGATTTCAAAATGGGTTTTTTTAAGTTCGGAGATTTGTTTTTTAACGATACGGTCAACGAGGTTTAAGTAAGCGGTGATCCTTCGGGCGCGATAGTCTTCCTCATATTTGGTAATGGGTTCAAAAGGTTCTCCGCTTTTTTGGGCATGGAATTGGCGCATCTCTTCAATCAGGGTGTCATCGACCAGCGAAATGACCGAAGAAATCCCGTATCTCGCCACTTTAATCGGGGTATCGATGGAGAACCCTGTTCCCATGACCGGAATGTGAAAGGAATGGATTTGTGGATAGGAGCTATTTTTTTCCATATGCTTTATCCTATTATAGAAACAACTTTTCAGCAATGAGAATTCTTAAAATAATGTGGAGTATGAAATTTCGAGAAGGATTTGCTTTTTCGTTGTCTTTATAATAGAATACAACATATTTTGTAAAATACAATGGAAACAAAATTTTATCAACAACTTACAGAAAAAGCCCTTTCCCATCCTGCATGCTTTGACGAAGAGTTGTGTCGTAAAATACTGCAAGATAAAGAGATAGATGTCTTGTCGCTTGTCCACGCTGCTTATCAGTTGCGTAAACAGTTTTTTGGACGAGAGGTCATGGTGCATGTTATTAACAATGTCCAGAATGGATTCTGCCCCGAGGACTGTCATTATTGCGCCCAGGCTAAGACTTCAAAAGCCAATATTGAAGAATATCCTTTGAAGCCTGACCACGAGATTTTAGCTGAGGCAAAAAGGGCGTATGAGAGCGGGGCCTATCGCTACTGCATGGTTTTTGCGGGACGAGGTCCTTCAGAAAAACGTGTCGAAAAGCTCGCGCAATTGATTCAAAAAATCAAACAAGAGTTTCCGATCGAAATTTGTATTTCCGCCGGGTTATTAGATGCTCCTAAGGCGAAAATTCTTAAAGAGGCTGGGCTGGACCGGCTTAATCACAATTTGAATACCTCCGAAGACCATTATCCAAATATTTGTACTACGCATACTTATCAAGATCGGATGAATACCTTGGCTGCTGCTAAACAAGCTGGCCTGCAATTGTGTTCTGGTGTTATCGTTGGAATGGGGGAAAGTGTTGGCGATCTGCTCGACGTTGCCTTCAGTTTAGCCAAGATGAACGTCGAGTCCATCCCGGTCAATTTTTTAGTGCCCATTGAAGGAAGCGCTTTACAAAATGAGTCGGAAATGACGCCGGAGTTTTGTCTGCGGGTTTTATGTTTATTTCGTTTCTTGAGTCCAAGAGCGGAAATCCGAGTCGCGGCTGGTCGAGAACTGCGATTGCGAGAGTTGGAAGTCCTGGCCTTGTATCCGGCCAATTCTTTATTTTTAGAAGGGTATCTTAACACCAGGGGAGCCAAAACATCGGCCACACTTCGTATGATTCAAGACGCGGGGTTCAGCGTTAAGTCGAATTGTGATCTTTCTGAATTATTGAAACCGGAAGTTAAAAAACCTGGTCAGCAAGGGACCCGTTCAAATCTAAAAAGTTTAGATGAACTTCGCCCTTATTTGTTCACCCCACAATGAGTCCGCGTATCTTTATGGCGGGCTTATTGATATAAAAAATTCCTGCTTACCTATTGCCAAAATATTGCAGCGTGATATAGTAATTTTCTGTCAATTATTTTAAAGGAATAGGAATCGATGCCAACCATTCAAAAAAATATCTCTCGGTTTGAATTGCTCATGGACGCCGGGTTTGGTGCCCAGAAGGCAGGTGATATCCTGATTTCCGCTTTCGCGAAAGCGGGAAAATACGTCTACATCGAACCTTTGATCCCGGCTGAAATTAGCCCGCCGCCGCGCACGCGTCCGGCGCTGTCCGGGGTTATCATCCGGGTCGCGGATTTTGATATCACCAATATCGGTAATGATACCCATGTCATGTTGGCCGCGCACGAAGTGGTTTTGGGCCGGCGTCTCGACGATAATGAGACCAATCCCGAGGCGATCGTGCTTTTGGATATGGGGGATAAAAAAGATAACGAAGAATCTTACGAGCAGCTTTTGAAGCGGGTCGCTAAAATGGGCGTGCAGGTCATTCCCTTTAACATCGACGAGAAAGCCCAATTTTTGATCAAGGCCATGTCCGGAAAAGGAACGAATATGTATTATCTCGGCATGTTAACACATCTTTACAACATGTCGAAAGAGACTTTGATTAAAGAAATCCGACACACATTTAAAAAGCTGAAGGAAGAAATTTTGGTTAAGAACATCCAAGTTTTTGAATTTGGTTATCAATTTGCCGCAGAACATATTCCGCTTTCGATTGAAGTTCCTGGTAAACCGCATGGGCAGGAACAGATCCTGATTGATGGGAATACCTCACTCAGCATGGGGATCATCGATGCCGGGATCAAACTTTATAGCGGATATCCGATCACGCCAGCTTCGAGTATCATGCATACGTTGGCCAAAGAATTTCCTGCTTACGGTGGGATTGTCCATCAGGCGGAAGATGAGATCGCGGCCATCGGCACCGCGATTGGTTCTTATTTTGGCGGGGTGCCGGCGATTACCGCAACTTCTGGCCCCGGGTTGTCTTTGAAACAAGAATTCATTGGTTACGCGGCGTCGGCGGAAATTCCAGTCATTATCATTGACGCGCAGCGATCCGGTCCTTCAACGGGGATGCCCACGAAAACTGAGCAAAGCGATTTGCCAGCGGTGATTTTTGGTTCTCATGGGGATAACACCAAGGTCGTGATCAGTGTATCCAATGTCATTGACTGTTTTTACGCGCCGACCATGGCCCGATACATCGCTGAAAAATTAAGATTGCCGGTTTTTATTATGACCGACTTTTTGACGG
>JAHFFS010000019.1:3838-7734 GCA_023247815.1 Candidatus Omnitrophota bacterium | reverse complement strand
ACAGTTATAAAGTGATTGATAAGCCGCAGATCAACGAGATTGATGATATCAACGCGATTCCTGATTTTGTTTTCGAACGCTTCCGTATCAAACGTCTGCCGGATCATATTGAAATGGTTCGCAATTCGCAATCGATCCCCGGGACCGAGGGCGGGATGCGAAGGGTCACTGGATTGAACACGGACCAAACCGGATCGGTCAATTATTTTGCCGGCAGCAATCAACGCTCGCATGAAGTCAGAAATGAAAAGGTCCATCATGTCCGTCGAGCTTTAACCGTGCCGGAGATGTTCGGCCCTAGCGAAGGCGATGTTTTGGCCATAAGCTGGGGAAGTACTCGCGGGGCGCTCGAAGAGGCGATCATCAATTGCCGAAAGGAAGGGATCAAAGCCTCAGGCATGCATTTACGTATTGTTTATCCGCTGCCGCTCATGTTTAAAGAAATTTTTGCGAAATTCAAAAAGGTCGTCACGGTTGAACTCGCTTACGGCGATTCATTGAAGCCGGCGCCTTTGATGATGTTGCTAAGATCAGAAACATTGGTTGATGTTCGTTCGTTGATCTGTCGCGCGACCGGCCGGCCGATCCGACCGAAAATCATTAAAGAGAAAATTCAGGAGTTGCTGCGATGAACGTACAAACTGTGAACCCCGAACAAAAATTAACGATCAAAGATTTGCATACGGAAAATCCGCGTTGGTGCATCGGCTGCGGTGATTTTGGAATTGTCATGGCCTTGAAGCGTTTTATGATTGACGATACTTTAAATCCCAAAGATACCGTCAACGTTTCTGGCATCGGCTGTTCAGGGCGGGCCCCAAATTATGTTAACACCTATGGTCTTCATGGGATCCATGGCCGACCGATTCCGATATCGTTAGGTTTGGCTTTAGTTCGTCCGGATTTGAATGTTTTTGTTCATTCCGGCGACGGGGACGCGTTGAGCATTGGCGGTAACCATTTGATCCACGGGATCAACAAAAATTTTAACTGCGTTTTTTTGTTATACGATAATGAGCTTTACGCCCTGACCAAGAGTCAAACTTCTCCAACGACGAGAAAGGGGCACGCCACCAACACGCAGCCATCGGGCAGCTATCTGGATCCTTTGAACGCGGTCCGTTTGGTGTTGGGGATTGGGGCCTCCTTTGTCGCCAGCAGTGCTGATTGGATGCCAGATCATTTGGGTCAGGTTCTAGACGCGGCCTTTAAGCATAAAGGATTTTCTTTTGTCCATATTTCACAGCGCTGTCCGCATTTTGATCCAAACAATTTTGATCATAAAAGCACGTCGTGGTTTTCGTTTTTGACGCATGAGAAGGGCATTCCAGTTGATAAACGCCTGGCAGACAAGGTTGAAGTGGTCCAACATGATCCATCGAACGCGGAAGCGGCTTTTAAGATTGCCAACAGTTCCCGTGTCCATTTTGGTCTCTATTATCATGATCCCAAAAAGCCCTGTTATGATCAAATTCTGCGCGATTTGATAACGAAAACCGAGCAGAAATCCCGCAAAGACATGTTCGCTAAGTTTCGAATTTAAATTGGTGAGCGAATAATCCAGCCATGCCAGAAAAAGTGATCATCATTGGTTCCGGTCCAGCGGCGCACACCGCAGCGATTTATACCGGACGGGCCAAACTCAATCCATTGGTTTTTGAGGGGATGATGGCCGCTGGCGTTGCCGCTGGGGGACAACTCACAACCACGACGGAAGTTGAAAATTACCCAGGATTTCCAGAAGGGATATCAGGGCCAGAGCTCATGGAAAAAATGCGGGCGCAATCGATCAAATGCGGGGCGCGGATCAAGACCCAAACCGTGACCCAAGTGGATTTGAAGAAACAGCCGTTTCAAGTTAAGGTTGATTTCGAAATTGTCGAGACTGAGAGTTTGATCATCGCGACCGGTGCCACGGCCAAAAGGATGAATATCCCTGGCGAAGAAAAATTGTGGCAGAAGGGGATTTCCGCTTGCGCGGTTTGCGACGGGGCGTTGCCAATTTTTCGTAATAAGGTTCTGGTTGTGGTTGGGGGAGGCGATTCCGCTGTTGAGGAAGCGACATTTTTGACCAAATATGCCAGTAAGGTTTATGTTTTGGTCCGTCGCGATGTTTTGCGCGCTTCGAAAGTGATGCAGGAGCGAATTTTCGCGAACAAAAAAATTGAAGTTCTGTGGATGACCATACCCATCGAATCCATTGGCGATAAGAAGCTTGAAGGGGTCAAAGTCAAAAATAGCGAGAAGAACAAAGAATATGTGCTTGAAGCCAATGGATTGTTTTATGCCATCGGCCACCTTCCCAATACCGCGTTTTTGAACAATCAGTTGGAACTTGATGAAACCGGATATATCAAGACCAAACCCGGCACGACCAAAACCAATATTACCGGTGTTTTTGCCTGCGGTGATGTGCAGGACAAGGTTTATCGTCAAGCCGTGACCGCGGCCGGGACCGGCTGCATGGCGGCCTTGGAAGCAGAACATTTCCTGGCAAACCAATCATTTTAAATTCCGTTTTTCTAACGGGTCCTGCCCTGAGCAAAACCTCGTTGCCTGCTCAATTCAAATATGTTAGGATGTCGTTTCTAATGGAGACAGTCCTTAAAGGGACCGCCCCCAAGAGTGCTACTTCTGCGAGGAAAAATGAATATCAAAGAGCAAATAAAATATTCACCAAGAGAATCCTGGCAATTTTTTAATCAGATCTCTGGCAGTTACGATTTGCTCAACCATGTTTTATCTTTTGGAATGGATAGTTTTTGGCGTAAAGCACTGTGTCGGCATGTGCCACAACGGCAGGTGACTCTTCTGGACTTGGCAACCGGCACGGGGGATGTTCTTTTAACACTTCTTGAGCAGTGTCCGCAAATTAAAAAAGCCCATGGCATTGATTTGGCCGAGAACATGCTCGCCATCGCACAGAAGAAGACCCAGACTCGAGAGCTAATGATTCCAGTTGAATTTAAGATAGCCGATGCTCAAGAATTACCGTTCATCGATCAAAGCATGGATGTGGTCACGATGGCCTTTGGCATCCGTAACGTTGAAAATCCTATTTTGGTACTTAAAGAAATCTATCGGGTTTTAAAGCCAAAGGGGAAAGCGATGATTTTAGAGTTTTCTTTACCTTCGAATTTTTTGTTAAAAGCCTTGGATGTGGTGTATTTACGTTCGGTTGTGCCTTTGCTGGGCGGGTTGGTTTCTGGAAATTTTGCTGCCTACCGCTATTTAAACAAAACAATTGAAAAGTTTCCTTACGGTGAACGCTTTTGTCGGATGTTAGAACAGGTCGGGCTAAAACAGAGCCAAGCAATCCCGCTATTCGGTGGGGTCGCCAGCATTTATCTGGCCGAAAAGGTTTAAAAATATGTTTACTTGGCTTCAAAAAAAACCGGTAAAAATTTTGAGTCTGCTTGAGGGGATTGAGAGCTTAAAACAAAAGTTACCAACGCTTCTCAATAGCGTTGATCAAACAAAAGATTTTTATCGCTTAGATGTTGCCATTGAATCGGTTGATCCCATTGCTTTCTTAGATCAGCAGAATTGCCAACAGAAGTTTTATTGGGCCGACCGTCGAGGAAAATTTCAGATTGCCGGTGTCGGGGCCGCAGATCATCTCTTGGTCAAAGCTGATGACGTAAAGAATGTTTGGGGATTGCTTAAAGAACGGATGGGAAGGGATCAGGTTTCTTATTTCGGAGGCTGGGCCTTTGACGAGCAGAATTTCGATCAGAATATCAACGAGAAGTGGCGAAATTTTGGGGCCGCGCAATTTATTTTACCTGCATTTGCGGTTTGGCTACAGGACCAGAAGACATTTTTATCCTGGAATTTTAGTAGGGAAGATTTGGAGTTAAGTTCAGGGAAGTTATTTGCGCAACTTGAATCTTTGA
>JAHFFS010000019.1:0-3828 GCA_023247815.1 Candidatus Omnitrophota bacterium | reverse complement strand
TTGAGTTGGACGAGTCAACCGAATCAAGAGGACCTTCCCGCCATCAAAGATCGACGAGAAAATCCTTCTTACCAGCAATGGGAGCAATGGGTCCAGTCGGAGCTAGCACGAATTGAAGAAAATACGAGTTTTAAAAAAATCGTCTTAGCAAGAGAAATTGAATTGACGTTTGCCGAACAGCCCAATCCTTGGGGCATCCTGCAAAAATTGCAGGCCGCGACACAAAGCTGTTACCTTTTTGCATTTCAGCCGGCCGTTGGGGAAGTATTTTTAGGGGCGAGCCCAGAGCGGTTATATTTACGCAGTGGTGAAAAAATTGAGACCGAGGCCTTGGCCGGGACCCAATCGCGAGGGAAAGAAGAATTTCAAGATCAAGTGCAAATGCTTTTGTTGCGAGAATCAAAAAAGGACAATTTGGAACATCGTTACGTTGTTGACATGATCGAACGCAAGCTCAAATCATTTTGCGAAGAGATCAAAAGCCAGGAGAAACCAGAGATTTTGTCTCTGCGTTCGAGCCATCATTTTCTGACGCGTTTTCAAGGGAAGTTGAGGCCGGAAGTTTCCGATGAGGAATTGTTCGCGAATTTTCATCCGACACCCGCGGTCGCTGGTGAGCCACCAGAACAAGCTAGGGAAAGGATCCGTAATATTGAGACCTTTCAGCGCGGCTGGTACTGTGGGCCGATCGGTTATTTGAGCCATGATAAAATTGAATTGGCCGTGGCGATCCGTTGCGGTCTTTTGCGAAAGGAAAACTTAAGTCTCTTTGCCGGTGCAGGGATTGTTAAAGGTTCGGTTGCCAAAGAAGAATGGCAAGAGACCGAACATAAATTGAAAAATTTTTTAAATGTGATTGATCCGTCCTATGTCATTGAATAACGCGGCCAACATCAATTATCTTTGGGCAAATCTTCTGATTGAAGAGTTTGTTCGAAACGGGGTCGAATATTTTTGCTGCGCTCCGGGATCGCGAAGCGCCCCGTTAGCTGTTGCCGTGGCTGAAAATAAAAGGGCGAAATCCTTTGTCCATTTTGATGAGCGGGGACTGGCGTTTCACGCGTTGGGGTATGTTTGCGCGACCCGAAAACCAGCGGTGCTCATTTGCACTTCTGGGACGGCGGTAGCGAATTTCTTACCGGCGGTGATTGAGGCCTCGAAAAAAAAGCTTCCTTTGATTGTTCTCAGCGCTGATCGGCCGCCCGAATTGCGTCAAACCGGGGCCATGCAGACCATTGATCAGGTCAATATTTTTGGTTCATATGTTCGTTGGCAGACGGATTTGCCTTGTCCGACAGAAGCAATCAAACCGCAATTTGTTTTAACGACCGTTGATCAGGCGGTGTTTCGTTGCAAAGGAGAACTCCCCGGACCCGTGCACATCAATTGCATGTTCCGTGAGCCTTTGGCAGCAACACCTAAGAAAATATCTAAAGAATATTTGCAATCACTCAAAAGTTGGGCTGAAGCGAAGAGCCCGTTCACCACTTATACTCACGCTAGACCAGCATTTGTCGATGGTGATCTTAAGCAAGCGGCGGCGTTGATTAAAAAAATTAAAAATGGCCTGATTGTTGTTGGCAAAACCAACAGGGAAGAGAGCGACGATATTTTGAAATTGGCCAAACGTCTGGGCTGGCCGATTTTTCCTGATGTAAGCAGTCCTCTTCGTTGGGGAATTCAACATGACAACAACATTCCTTATTATGAAAAAGTTTTAAGGTCTAAAGTATTTCTTAAGAGTTCTAAGATCGACGGTATTTTGCATCTGGGTGGACGGATGACGTCAAAGGCTTTTTATGATTTTATCGAAGAGCAGAAGATTGAACATTACATTATGGTTCTGAACCATCCTTTACGGAATGACCCAACTCATCAGGTAAGCTTACGTGTGCATGGTCCGATTGGTGAGTTTTGCAGCGTACTTAAAGGCTTTTTACCCAAACATTCAAGCAGCGTGCATTTGAAAATGTGTCGAGAATTGTCAGTTCAGATTCATGAGCAGTTTGAGCAGGAGTTTTCGGCAATGAATGAAATCAGCGAGCCACTCATCGCCTGGCTGGTTTCTCAACATATTCCAAAGGACAGTGGTTTGTTTTTAGGAAATAGTATGCCAGTGCGTGATTTCGACAGTTTTGCAAGTAAAGACGCGAATCTAATTTTTGTGCAGGGTAATCGCGGAGCGAGCGGGATCGATGGGAATATAGCCTCTGCAGTTGGGTTTGCCGAAGGATTAAAACAGTCGGTGACCGCCGTGCTTGGCGATTTGTCCTTCTTACATGACTTCAATTCGTTGGCCATGCTGAAAAAATCTCGACAGCCAATTGTCCTTATCGTTGTTAATAACAACGGTGGTCGGATATTTTCACGATTACCCATTGCCCAAACCGCCCCGCAATTTGAAAAATTTTTTACCACCCCGCACGGATTTGATTTTAAATACGCGGCAAAGATGTTTGAAGTTGACTATGCCCAGCCGAAGAGCAAAAATGATTTTGTTAAAGTGTACAAGAAAGGAGTGAAGTCGCAAATGGCAGTGATTGTTGAAGTGCGGACTAAATAATAGGGAATATCTCCGTTGAAAAGCCAAAGGAATATCGGGCTTCTCAATAAATTTATTTTTAATACAACTGGAGGATGATTATGTGCAATAAAAAATTAGAAAGTGGTATCTTCTTAACATGTGTGTTGTTCACAGTCGTTGGTTGCACAACGGTTACGTTGCCGTCTGGGCCAAAAGCTTTCGCCTTAGTTCAGTATCCCAATGCAGTTACCTTAGGGGTTCCAAAAGTAGAAGATGCTCGTGGCGTAGCTAAAATGGGAACGATAGGAGCGCTTAGCATCAATATGGATGATAAGGTAACCGGTTTTGTATCAGATTATCTGATCAATTGCCTTAATAATGATTTAAAGATGAATGTGCAAAGGATCAAGGATGTCAATGCCGCTGATCTAACGTCAATCGCGAAAGAATATCATCTTGATCGGATCGTGGTTGGTAAAATTATAAGTCTAAAAATGTTTTCAATTGATGCCATCTTGCAGCCAGTTGAAACAACTATTGTGCTAGATATAACAATTTACAATCAAGATGGATCTAAAATTTATGGAAATAATTTTTTAGGAAACAATATAAAAAGAGTAAATGCGTTAGCGGTTCAAACAAGTGCGGGGAAGCTTGTTGAGGAGGCAGTAAAGGACTCGATGATCAAAGTCAAAGTGGATGATGATTTTCAAAAGGCGTTAAAGATTTGAAACGTACAAAGAAGGAGTAAGGCTATGTAAATTAATCATCAGTTTACAAAAAATCGCGGTGGGCTTTAGCTGTTCGTTTTTTATTTGGTTGCTATAACAACTGATGAGTATGACAGTTTTGTATGCTTTGAATTCGCGATGACAGTCATTTTTAAGCATAAAAGAATTATTGATTTTTAAAAATTTGCAGCTAATGTGTTATCTATGATAAACGATAAACTTAAAATATTAGATCTTGGTTGTGGTGTGAATAAGACTCCTCATGCGGTTGGAATGGACGTTGATCCCAACAGCAAGGCTGAAATTATTCATGATTTTAATGTTTATCCTTATCCAATCGAAGACAATTCGTTTGATCGGGTCATCGCTAAACATATCATTGAACATTTGAATGACCCGCAAAGTTTTATTTTTGAAGTTTACCGGATTCTCAAACCCAATGGGACAGCTTTTATTGAGACCCCGCATTTTTCATCTTATGTGGCGTACTCTGAACCGCAGCACAAACTGTTTTACTCTTATTTTTTACTTTATAATATGGTTAATAAAACAAAATTCGAAATTGTTAAGGAA
>JAHFFS010000018.1 GCA_023247815.1 Candidatus Omnitrophota bacterium | reverse complement strand
TGCTTCATTCCGCTAACCTATTATAATCCGAAGTCACCGGCGGCGCTGATTTTGATCAATGAGCATGACGTTAAGCATGTCGGGATCATTGGGCTTGGGGCCGGATCTTTGGGGCCGTACCTGACCGCCGATCAGACGCTTGATTATTTTGAGCTGGATCCTGATGTCGTGAAAGTCGCCAATAAGTATTTTCGATTTTTACAAGCAACCAAAGCGCCTGTGCGTTTTATCGTCGGTGATGCCCGGTTGTCATTCGGCAAACCATTGGATAAAAAATATGATATCCTGGTTGTTGATGCGTTCAGCGGTGATTACATCCCCACCCAGTTGTTGACCCAAGAGTCGCTGGCTGGGTTTCGAAATCATTTGTCAGAACACGGGGTGATCATTTTTCACATCACCAATCATTATGTCAATCTCGTCCCGCCACTTTTCAAAACTGCTCAATCGGCTGGGGCCCATTTTGTCACGAAGGACAATGTTGACTTTTTCAGCAGCGGGTTTTTCTCGAATTGGGCGGCTGTCACTTGGAATAACGATATGTACCGCAAATTGATCACTCAATACGAATGGAAAGACGTCAACTCAAACAATTATGATTCGGTGCGGCCTTGGTCGGACAGTTATACCACGATCATTCCATATCTTGATTTCACGAAATGATCGGATTTTGGTTGTGGAGCGTCGTCGGTGGATCTGCTTGAAAGAAGAGAGTAAAGACGCTATAATTAACTAGGAAAGTCCAATATGTTTTACGGCAATGTATTCAAAGCCTTGAATAAGGCACGTGTTAAGTATGTGGTGGTCGGGGGGACAGCGGTTGTTCTTCATGGGTATAGGCGTTTTACGGATGATTTGGATTTGATTGTTTTTTTAGAGGAGAAGAATTTAGATAAGTTATTTGAAGCCCTAAAAGACATTGGATATTCTCCAAAGGTCCCGGTAACAAAGGAGCAATTTAAGGATGGTCAAGAAAGAGCGCGTTGGAAAAAAGAGAAGGCAATGATTGTTTTTTCCTTTTGTGAAGATGAACCGCCGTTTAAGCTGATAGATATTTTTGTAGATGAGCCTATTCCGTTTGAGAAAATTTACGAAAAGAGGATCAAAGTCGATATCAAAGGGGTTAAGGTTCCTATTATGTGCATTGATCATTTAACAAAGTTAAAGCGAATTGCCGGTCGAGATATCGATTTGATCGATATTGCGCAACTCAACGAATTGAAGCGATTGAGGAATAAGCGATGAAAGCAATTTTTAGAAAGAACAAGAGTCATCAGAAAAAGTACATTCATGAACATCTTGATATTGGTTTGAAATGTTCATACGCCCAGCGCTTGCAGTGGCTGGAAGAAGCCAATGAATTTGTCCGCTCTTTAAAAAAGAAAAAATTCATCAAGTCATAATTATTCTTTCCCAAGCAGATTTAGCTATGGGGGTGAAGGGTCTCGACTTGCGTGAACCAAGTAAAGGTGGCATGCCGAGGACGCCTGGTTGGCCTCGTTAAATATCCGGGCAGAACACAAACGGCAATAATCCGTTAATGTTCAGTACTGTTCAACTCGCTTTTGATCAATCAGAAGCTCCAGTTGAGCGAGTACTACAACCAGTCCTTAATTAAAAATTAATTAAGGCCCTCTTGCGGGTGAGGCCTGCGGGCTTGTAAGAGGACGATTTAGCAGGCTAGCCGCATTCAAGCCTTTGGGATTGTGGCGAAACTTAAGAAGGCTAGTCCGTTCAAATCCTGTTTGCCGGAGTTGGGCGGATGAAAATAAAAGACAAACTACGCATGTAGAAGCCTCTATGAGGCACGTCAAGGACCGGGGTTCGATTCCCCGCACCTCCACCAATTTATTTTTGCAACTCGGCGGTCACGGTGACCGTCATTTTTTATGCGCACGATTGTCCTTTTACTCATCTCCAATATTTTTATGACGTTTGCTTGGTACGGACATTTGAAGTATAAGTCCGCGCCTTTGCTGACGGTGATTTTTTTGAGTTGGCTGATCGCTTTTTTTGAATATTGTTTTCAGGTGCCGGCCAATCGTTGGGGGCACGGCACGTTCAGCGCGCCGCAGTTAAAGACCATCCAGGAAATCATCACGCTACTGGTCTTTTGCGTGTTTTCACTTTTTTATCTCAAAGAACCTTTGAAATGGAATCACGCGCTCGGATTTGTTTTCATTGTCTTGGCCGCGTTTTTTATTTTCAAAAAGTGATCGAGAGCGTCGCCCACCATGCCATTAGCTAAGCAATCCATTGGCAAAAAATTAAGTCAGCTTTTTGCGGACATTGATCGAGAAGTCCTCGAGTTTCAAAAGGCTTCGGGGTTGTCGTGCGCGCAGGGCTGCGGAAAATGCTGCTTGAGTCCAACGGTGGAAACAACACCGACTGAGATGTCATTGATTGTTCAAGATTTGCTTGAAAACGGCGAATTTGAGTCCTATTATAGAAAAGCTGAAAAGGCTGATTTTAAAGGTCCATGCGTTTTTTACAAGGCAGATCCGTTACTTGTGGATAAAGGACGTTGTGCTGTTTACCCGTTTCGTCCGTCGGTGTGCCGGCTTTTTGGCTTTGCGGCGACGACCGACAAACATGATCGCCCGCAGCTTTTGACCTGCAAAGTGATCAAAGAGAAACAGCCCCAGGCCGTTGTGAAGGCTCAGGAAGCAATTGAAAAAAATCATCCGGTTCCGACCATGAGAGAATTTGCCGGCAGGATGATTCAGATTGATCCTTTGTCCAGCAATAAAGCGGTCCCGATCAATACGGCTTTTAAAATCGCTTTAGAAAAGATTTTTTTGACTGGTAAGTTCCGAGGAGAATATGCAGACCGAGTCGTTCCAAATCATCAACAATAAAGTGATCATCCACATTCACGCGCGCATCTGTGAAACGCCGGAGGATATTGTCAAAAGTCCGTTGTTTGCGGAAATCATCACTCGGGCGGTGAAAAAACTCGAGAAGCGGCACTCGATCCTTTTGCAGGTTTTCCCCAGGAAGAGCGTTTCAAAAAATAATATCAAAAATTTGATTAAGACAATTGAGTTGTTGGCCAAAATGGAATCTTCTATGGTCTTGAGTGAGGTGCCGGAAGCAAAAATCCATTTGAAAGACCCTGCCTTGCTCAATGAGTTCATTGAGTATGTTTATAATTTTTGGCGAAGTTTTGATCGGTTTTTGATCTCTGATTCTAAGGGCCAGCATTTGGATAAGCATCCGTACACGACCTTCAATACCACCATTGGCCAGTTGACCAATTTGGTGAGAGGGATGTACCGTGATATTCAGGAGAACATCACCGGACGTCATCCGCGGATTTATCGTCAGGTCGCTGCTGGCGCGGAAGTTTCTTCCATTGCCGTTAATACCACATTCCCCCTCGAGAAAGAACCTTATTCGCAGTTGAATAAGATCCCTGTGATTCGTCAAATTTTGATTTATCCGCCGCTCATTTTGAATCCGCCGATCAATAAGCGTTCCGGTACGTTTGAGCCCGTTGACGTCAATCCATTATCTTTGTTTGAAATGAATTCCCGTGATTGGCTGTGTTATCCGGCCAAGGTGGGAACGCTGACGATTTGGATGTATTTTCACAATCGGTTTTCCGAATTAGGGCATTCGCTGTGCAACCTGTTTCAATTGGCGGAAGACGAAGACTTGAAACAAAAACCTGACGCGATCATGGCCTTTGGCGTGCCGCAAAAGGTCCTATCAAAATTCGGCAATTGGCCAACGGTTTTTTATGATGATGAAAAGAATGGAGTTCTCGTCGGTGCCATTCCGGACAGTGATGATTTTGGCTATTTTGGTTATCTGAAGAAGATGTCATTGACGCTGCATAACGTGATTATGATGAAGCGGGGACGAATGCCGTTTCATGGAGCGCTTTTACGTTTGATTTTAAAGGGGAATGTGTCGCGGACACTGCTTTTTATCGGCGATACCGGTGCCGGAAAATCGGAAACATTGGAGGCCTTGAGGAGTTTGGGTGAGGAGGAAATCCAAGACCTGATCATCATTGCCGACGATATGGGGTCGCTCGAGATCAATGCTAAAAAGCAGATCATCGGCTATGGAACGGAGATCGGTGCTTTTTTAAGGTTGGATGACCTCAAGCCGGGTTACGCTTTAGGGCAAATTGATCGAGCCATCATCATGAGTCCTAATCAAACGAACGCCCGGATCATCTTGCCGGTCGCGACCCACGAGATTGTTACGATGGGGCACAAAGTGGATTTTGTTTTTTATGCCAATAACTACGAAGAGATTGATCGCGATCATCCCCTGATCGAGCGATTCTCCTCGCCGGAAAAGGCCCTTGATGTCTTCCGCGAAGGAACGGTGATGAGCAAAGGAACGACCACCTCAACGGGGATCGTTCATTCTTATTTCGCCAATGTTTTCGGCCCTGTTCAGTTCAAAGATTTGCACGAGCCGCTGGCCAAAAAGTTCTTCAGTGCCTTTTTCAAACAGAAGATCTTTGTCGGTCAGATCCGAACCCGTTTGGGTTTGAAAGGCTGGGAGCAAAATGGGCCGCAAGAAGCGTCGAAAGAACTGCTCAAATTGATTTTATCTGAAAAAAAATTTTAATCCGTTTATGAAATCACCATTCCTCATACCATTTTTATTTGCCGTAGGACTGTTTCTCAATGGCTGTGAAACAGTTATGACGGGCCCGTCCCATCTGCCTGGCGAAACAGTGATTGATGCCCGAGGTGAAAAAGAGGTGCTTGAGGATATCCGCTGGCTTGACCGTGCCGCCAATAAAAGAGATTGTCCACAGATTGTGAAAGATACCAAACGCGCCGGCAAAGAGTGGGACACGATCATTGAGCATTGGTGGGTGGACAGCTGTGGCGTGGTAACGGTATACAAGATCCGCATTGCACCGCAGGGTGGTGGCACGAAATACATTGTCACTTTTCCACGGGCGGGGGAGATTTAAAAGCTTGGTGAGTCTTGAGTATCCCTTGCCAAAATAATCTTTGAAAGTTAGAATAATGGCTCTATGAGCCGAGCGATTTCTTTTATTCTTCAAGGAATGATCCGTCTGTACCAACTTTTGTGTGCCCCGTTATTGCCGCCAAGCTGCCGGCATGTTCCATCGTGTTCCAATTACGCAAAAGAGGCCATTGAATCGCACGGGGTGTGGAAAGGGTGTTTGCTGACGGTGAAACGGTTATTGTCCTGCCACCCGTGGGGAACTTCCGGAGTCGATCTGGTCCCGCCCAAGAATCAAGGAGTCCCAAATTGACGCTTAAGATATTCAACACCTTAGGGAAACAAAAGCAAGAATTTGTGCCGCTCGCCAAGGGCAAGGTCAAGATGTATGTCTGCGGCCCGACGGTCTATGATCTTTTGCACGTTGGTAATTTTCGCGGAGCGATCTTTTTCAACCTGGTCCGAAATTGGCTCGAGCATTTGGGTTATCAGGTCACCTTTGTTTACAATTATACCGACGTGGATGACAAGATCATCAAGCGGGCCAATGAAGAGGGTGTTTCCGCGTCTGATTTGAGCCAACGGTTCATACAGGAATTTGAAAAGGATTTCCGCAGCCTCAATCTTAAAGTCCATGAACACACCCCGAAATGCACCGATCACATGACTGATATGGTCACCATCATTCGCGCACTTGTGGATAAGGGCAAGGCCTATGAAGTGCAGGGAACGGTTTTTTATTCCATTGAGACGTTTGAGAATTATGGTTTGCTGAGCGGTAAAAGGATTGCGGAATTGGAAGTGGGGCATCGGGTGGATCCTGACCCTAGAAAGAAAAATCCGCTAGATTTTGTTTTATGGAAACCGGCGAAGGAAGGTGAGCCCAGTTGGGATTCTCCTTGGGGCAAAGGCCGACCCGGGTGGCATATCGAATGTTCTACCCTAAGCCGCTGTTATTTGGGTGACAGCATTGATATCCATGGCGGCGGGATTGATTTGATTTTTCCTCATCATGAAAACGAGATCGCGCAAAGTGAGGCGGTCTCTGGTAAACCTTTCGTCAGTTTTTGGATGCATAACAATTTTATCCAATTCGGCGACGAGAAAATGTCGAAATCGTTGGGCAACGTGGTCAAGGCGCGCTCCTTCATGGAAAAATATCATCCGGAGATTTTGAAGTTTTTGATGCTTTCGGTTCATTATCGCTCGCCGTTGAATTTGGACGAAGATCAGATCCGTCAGGCCATGGTCGGGTTGGGCCGCATTTATTCGGCCCTGCAGCTCGCTGATCGGATTTTGGCGCAAGCGACCTCGGAATCTAAGGAGGATAAGAAATTTCGAACTACTCTGGCGCAGGCGACACAGCACATTGATACCGCCTTGAATGATGATTTCAATACACCGGCGATGTTTGCTGTTATTTTTGATATGGTACGAGAATTCAATGGTTTTCACCAGCCAGGGAAAAAGATCAGTGGTACTTCGTATGATCAAGCCAAGGCCTTCAAAGAATGGATCAAATCTTACGGCCAATTGACCGCCCTTTTCCAGGAACCAGCGGATGGATTTTTGCGTGGCCTTGATAAAATTTTGATAAATGCCAAAGGCATTGATGTTAAAAGAGTAGAAGCGCTGGTTGCCGAGCGACAGAAAGCGCGGCAAAATAAAGATTTCAAAGCAGCAGATAAGGTCCGTGACGAATTGTTGGCGATGGAGATCATTGTTCATGACAGCCCAACAGAGAGTACGTGGGAAGTGAAGAAGGGGTAGTCTACTGGGGACTGTCCCTTTAGGGGCTGTCCTCTCACCTGTTATGTGGTGATTCTGACCTCGCAGGTGCACCTGCGAGGTCAGAATTGGTCAACAGAAGTTGAGTTGCAATTTATTCGAAAATTGTTATAATAAATTTCAATTTTAACTGAAATTAATATTTTCCATATTTTAAGGAGGAAGACGTGGCGAAGATCAAGACTGGAATTTTAGGGTACCCTCGTATCGGCGAGAATCGCGAACTTAAAAAAGCGACCGAGCAATATTGGAAAGGCGAAATCAAGGCTGAAGAACTTTTAAAGTCAGCGGCGGCGTTAAGAAAACAAAACTGGCAGAAACAGAAAGCCGCTGGTCTGGATTTCATCCCGTCCAACGATTTCAGTTTTTACGATCAGATGCTCGACATGAGCTGCCTTTTGGGCAATGTTCCGGATCGTTTCAAATGGAATGGTAAGAATATTGGTGTTGAGACCGTGTTTTTCATGGCGCGTGGCTCAGGAGCGACGGCGAAGGAAAAGGAAACTCAGGCCTGCGAAATGACCAAGTGGCTGGATACGAATTATCATTACATCGTCCCCGAGTTTGAATCTAAGAGTGCCTTTAAGATTTCCTCCACAAAAATTTTTGATGAATTCTCGGAGGCGTTAGCCTTAGGGATCAAAACTCGTCCGGTCTTGATCGGTCCGATGACCTATCTGACTTTGGGAAAAATGCAGGATTCCAACGCGAACCGGTTTAGATTGCTTGATCAACTTTTGCCGGTTTACGTCGAGATCTTGAAGAAATTGAAAGCGTTGGGCGCGGAATGGGTGCAGATCGATGAGCCGATGTTCGCTTTTGATTTGAATCTTGAACAAAAGCAGGGTTTGCAGAAGGCTTATGAGAAATTGAGTGCTGTTGCTGGATTGAACATCATGGTGGCAACTTATTTCGAAGAGTTGCGAGCCAATCTTGACACCTTTTTATCTTTGCCGGTGCAGGCGCTGCACATCGATGCCGTCCGCGGCAAGAAGGAAATCGAAAAAATTCTCGAGAAATTTCCGAAAAACAAAATTCTTTCGGTTGGGATTGTCGACGGCCGCAATATCTGGAAAAATGATTTTAAGGAATCCTTAAAGATTTTGGAAAAGGCCAAAGCGAGTTTGGGCGAAGAGCGGATCATCGTTTCCAGTTCCTGTTCGCTGACCCATTCTCCCATCACTCTTAAGAATGAAAAAAAATTGGACAGCGAATTCAAATCTTGGCTGGCCTTTGCTGACGAGAAGTTGGAAGAGATTGCTTCGTTAGCGAAGATTTTGGCTGGCAAGGCCGGGGACGCGATCTTAAAGGAAAACCAGGCTGCCTTAGATTCGCGCAAGAAAAGCAGCCGGATTCATAATCAGCAGGTCAAAAAGCGGACGGCCGCGGTCAAACCCGCGGACATGAAGCGGAAATCGGCTTTTGCCCGTCGTCAACAGACGCAGCGCAAAGAATTGCGGCTTCCAGCATTTCCTACCACGACCATTGGTTCGTTTCCGCAGACCAAGGAAGTGCGCGCGAATCGCCTCAAATTGAAAAAGAATGAAATCACGCAGGCCCAATACGATTCCTTCATTGAAGAGGAAATCAAAAATGCCGTGAAGATTCAAGATAAAATTGGTTTGGATGTTTATGTGCACGGCGAGTTTGAACGCAATGACATGGTTGAATACTTCGGCGAGCTTTTAGAAGGGTTCGCGTTCACTCAGAATGCCTGGGTGCAGAGTTATGGTTCACGATATGTGAAACCACCGATCATTTTCGGCGATGTCTCACGCCCGCAGCCGATGACCGTGCGCTGGTCAAAATTCGCGCAATCCTTGACGAAGAAACCGATGAAGGGGATGTTGACCGGACCGGTCACTATTGCCCAGTGGAGTTTTGTGCGCAATGATCAACCGCGTTCGGAATCGGTGATGCAGATTGCGTTGGCGATCCGCGACGAGGTTGTTGATTTGGAAAAGGCCGGGATTTCGGTGATTCAAATCGATGAGCCAGCGATCCGTGAAGGATTGCCGTTGCGACGGTCGGATTGGAAAGATTATTTGGATTGGTCAGTCAAGGCTTTCCGTCTGAGCGCTTCTGGTGTTAAAGACGAGACCCAGATCCATACGCATATGTGCTATTCGGAATTCAATGATATCATCGAGGCGATTGCTGACATGGACGCCGACGTGATTTCCATTGAATCGTCCCGCTCGAAGATGGAGTTGTTAGACGTTTTTGTTGACTTTAAGTATCCCAATGAGATTGGTCCTGGGGTTTATGACATCCATTCCCCGCGCGTTCCGTCGAAAACAGAGATGGAAGAGCTGTTAGAAAAGGCGGACAAAGTTCTTCCCGCCGAAAACATCTGGGTCAACCCGGATTGCGGTTTGAAGACGCGGCAGTGGGAAGAAGTCAAACCGGCTTTGATCAACATGGTTGAGGCCGCTAAGGCAATTCGTCAGCGGGTCAAGGTTGCCGGTTAGCCTCGTAGCTATGGATTCTGATACCGAGTACATGGTACTTGCTCTCAAAGAGGCCGAAAAGGGGCGGGGATCGGTCGATCCCAACCCCATGGTCGGTGCTCTGATTGTTGAAGGCAACCGAATTGCCGCGAAAGGCTTTCATCAAAAGGCCGGCGGCCCGCACGCCGAGATCGAGGCTCTCAAACATCTGGGCCGTCCACCGAAAAATGACGCGATCCTTTACATCACCCTCGAGCCTTGCTCGACCCATGGAAAAACCCCGCCATGCACGGACGCGATTCTCGCTTCCGGGATCAAAAGGGTTGTTGTTGGAGCCATTGATCCTAATCCTGCTCATCAAGGTCGAGGCATTCAAATCCTCATCAAAGCCGGTATTGAAGTGCGAATCAAGGTGCTGGAAAAAGAGTGCACCCGATTGAATGAATCTTTCAATGAACGCATGCGCCGCAAAAGTCTGGGCGATCCTGTCTAGTTTTTCGACGGAACGCTTCAGTCAGTGTCCCAGAAGTGGAACAATCTAATCTCAATGATTTGAACAGCCGACCGAAAATCTTAAATATTATGTTGCAATAATTTATCAAATATGTTAAATTTTTGTTATGGAGTTTAGCCGCTTCCTTTCAAAAGTACACGGGTTTCCGCTCGTAGATACAAGAGTCCTGTCTCCCGAAGATAGGAGTTCGCTGTCTCTAAAGGTACAAATCAGTCGCTGGGCTAAATCCGGTAAATTGATCCAGCTCAAAAGAGGACTTTATGTGCTTGCCGAACCTTACCGTAAAATGACACTCTCGGAATTTTATATCGCGAACGCCTTAAAAAGTCCTTCGTATATCAGTCTGGAAAAGGCCCTTGAATATCACGGGCTCATTCCAGAAGCAGTTCATGTTTTTACTTCCGTTACAACCAAGCGGCCGGAAAGTTTTGAAACGCCAGCTGGACGCTATGATTACAACCATGTTAAGCCGTCGCTCTTTTGGGGATACCTTTCTTTGAATATGGGCGGGCAAACCATTTTTATGGCCACCCCGGAGAAGGCTCTATTAGATTTTTTTTATTTGAAACACGTGAAAGTGTCTTTGGATTATTTAGAAGAGATGCGCTTACAGAATGTCGAAGACATCAAACTCAATAAATTATTGGAATACGCCCGACGCTTTAAAAAGAAAAATTTAATGCAGACAGTCCGTCTGATCGAGCAATATGTCAAAGGGGAAATGAAAGGGGTAAAAAAGCTGTGAAAGACCATTGTTTGGAATTGGTCGCCGCGCAAAAATCCAGCACCACGAAATACAACGCCATGCGCGAATATTTGCAGGCCTATGTGCTGAGGATTATGCGTGACCGCAATGCTTTCCAATCTACCGCTTTTGTCGGTGGAACGGCTTTAAGATTTTTATACGGCTTACCGCGTTTTTCGGAAGACCTGGATTTCTCGTCGCACAAAAATTCCCCAGTGCCGTTTGCTGATTTGATGAATGTCATTAAACAAGAACTCATTTTGGCCGGTTATACAGCCAACGTAGATTACAATGAGACCAAGGCCGTTCAATCGGCTTTTGTTAAATTTGAAGGGCTCATGCATGAGGCGAAACTTTCGCCCATGAAAAGCCAAAAATTTTCAATTAAGATTGAAATCGACACCAAACCTCCCAAGGGGGCTGTTTTAACGACGCAAATCGTCAATAAATTTTTTCCGATTGTTTTTTTGTCCTACGATTTGCCGTCGCTATTGGCTGGAAAAATCCACGCGCTTTTAAACCGGAAGTACACCAAGGGCAGAGATTATTTTGATATTGCCTGGTATTTATCCAGGTTTAAAACGATTGTTCCCAATTTCAAACTTCTTCATAACGCTTTAACTCAAACGGGGTACACAAAAGAAATGCCAACCGCAAATGATTGGCGAAAATATTTAAGCGGTGTGGTTAAGAAGGCCGACTGGAAAACTGTTCGCAAGGATGTCAATAGTTTCCTCGAGGACCCTAAAGACATGGATATTTTCACGCAAGAGAATGTGTTGAAGATCATTGGGGAAGTGTAAAGTTTAGGGCCCGGGTTCTGTGGTAGAATTATTAAATGGCAAAAGCTTGGCTGGAGAAATAGGCACTTTTAATTGTATCTAGCACCTATATCGGGGCGCATGATTTAGTATGAAAAATATATTATGACTTTTTGGATTGTGGATTGAGGGGGAAAGTTGTCTCCACCTAATTAAGCGAATTATTGGCATATAATATACTATAAAGCATTGCAACAAACAATGTTACGATAATTAAAAATTTATGTAAGTTATGATTTACATAAATAAATTTTTATTGTAATATGTGTATCATAAATACTCATGGTTAGTTGTAGTTATAGAGCATATCAGGAGATGAAATGACCGCGAAAAACAAATTCGAAAACATCTCTATCGAAGCAATTTTATCACCTTACAATCCGTGGTGGAAAAAGGGTGAAGTAAAAACACAAGATTTTAAACGGCCGGTTTTTCATAAAATTCTAAAAGATTTATTAACTCTTAAGCAAATCATCTCTATTACTGGGCCCAGACGAGTTGGAAAAACGACAATTCTTAAACAGCTCATCCAGAATTTAATTTTGGAGCAGAATGTTGAACCATCGCGGATTATTTATTTCTCTTTCGATGATCCGCTTTTAGCCGAGCCGCATTTGCGAGAGCATTTTTTTGACCGCCTGATTCAGTGGGCTGATCTTAAACATAAGGAAAGGCTTGTTTACTTTTTTCTGGATGAGGTTCAAAAATTTGACCGCTGGGAACTTTATTTGAAGAAATATTATGATTTGAATTTTCCTGTCCGTTTTGTTGTTTCCGGATCGGCGTCATCTCCCATATTTCGTAAAAGCCGTGAGAGTCTTTTAGGTCGCATTAAAGATAATCATCTTTTGCCATTTTCCTTTAAAGAGTTTGTTTATTTTCGTAGCCCCGATAATAAAGAGTTGCTGAATTTTGTACAGCGCGCGGGAGAGTTTGGATATAAATTGCAAAGGGAAATGGCCGTCAACTGGAGGGAGATTCAATCGGAATCAGGGCCGGTAAGTTTATCAAAGGTTATGTTCGATGGATTAAATCATCTGTTAGATCAATATTTTGTTGAGGGAGGGTTTCCGGAAAGCTGGGAAATTAAAGATTTTGTGGCCAAACAAGAGTATTTATTTGATAACCAGGTGAAAAAAGTCATC
>JAHFFS010000017.1 GCA_023247815.1 Candidatus Omnitrophota bacterium | reverse complement strand
GATTCTTGAGCACGAAAAGGTCTTCGCGGGCCGCCTTTCGGTTGTTTTTGTCGTCGATCGAAAAATTCGAGAGATCAATCAGCGGTTTTTAAATCACGCGTATGCCACTGACGTGATTACTTTTGATTGGAACGATCGTGGTTTTTGCAAAAAAGGCAAGGGAGGCGTTGAGCCATTAGCCGGCGAGGTCATCATTTCCACGACGACCGCGGTCCGTCAGGCCAAGGAGTTTGCCGTCACCCCATTTCAAGAGATCGTTTTATACATGATTCACGGGATTCTGCATCTTTTGGGCTACGATGATCATCGTCCCAAAGATCGCAATGCCATGCGTCGCAAAGAAGTGGAACTTTTGCAAGTCGTAGGTCGCAAGTTTTAAATTTCAAGTAAAACCTGACGCCTGCGACTTGTCACTCGAAAATGATTCTCAAAACAGAAGCCATTGTTTTAAAAACTTACGATTATCGAGAGACCAGCCGGATCGCGGTCTTTTTTACCAAGGATTTCGGCAAGGTCAGCGGGGTGATGAAGGGGATCCGCAAGGACCCACGTAAATTCGCTAGCAGCGTCGATCAATGTTCGGTAAATACCATTGTCTATTATCAGTATCGCAATTCGGATTTGCATCTGATCAGTCAGTGTGACATGCATCATTTTTTTCAAGTGATCAGGGCGGATTTGCGGCGTTCGATGGCCGCGAGTTACATTTTGGAGTTGGTGCATAAAATCATGCCAGCCGAACAGCGCAATCAAAAGATTTATCAGTTGATGATCAGCTTTTTAAAAAGTCTGGAGACGACTGCCGACGTGACCCAACTCGTGCACATGTTTCAAATCAAGCTGCTGCTTTTTTCGGGATTTCGACCGCATTTGGATTCCTGTGTCAAATGTAAAAAGAAAATGACGTCGGACGCGCTTTTCAGCTCGCAAGAAGGAGGGCTGCTTTGCCCGGATCATCATGGCGAAAGAAGCTTGCCGCGAATTTCTAAGGGCACGGTCGCGACCATTCTTCATGTGGAGCAGAATCTATGGCAAGATTGTTTGAAGTTGCGGTTTACCGACAGTGTTAGGAAGGAATTGAAATATTTGCTCAATCATTTTTTGATTTTTCATTTGGGAAGAAATGTCCGCTCCGCGGCGTATGTTCATCAATAATCATGGGAGAAAAATTATGAAGAAGATCCTGTTTTTATTTTTGTTTGGAGTTTGTTGTTCGAGCGCGCATGCCGCGATTCAAGAAGAGTTCATAACCTATCAGCAAAAAGATCAAGCCTTGGAAGGGTATGTTGTGTATGACGATGCGATCAAAGGGCCGCGTCCCGGAATTTTGGTTGTCCACGATTGGAAGGGGTTTGGTGAATATTCTCGTCGACGAGCACGGATGCTGGCTGAGCTGGGGTATACGGCGATGGCGGTGGACATTTATGGGAAAGGGATTCGCCCCAAAGACAATCAAGAAGCGGCTGTCCAGGCGGGCATTTATAAAAATGACCGTGGGTTGATGCGGGCCCGCATCCAATCCGCTTATGATGTTTTGAGCCATAACCCCCAGGTGGATGCTCAAAAGCTGGGAGCCATCGGCTATTGTTTTGGCGGCACGGTTGTATTAGAATTGGCGAGAAGCGGGACCAATTTGGCAGGGGTCGTGAGCTTTCATGGTGGATTGGCAACTCCGACATCAGAAGACGCTAAAAATATTAAGGGAAAAGTTTTGGTCTTGCATGGTGGCGACGATCCTTTTGTCCCGCCGGATGAAGTCGCGGCATTTAAAAAGGAAATGCAGGAGGCCCAAGCCGACTGGCAGTTGATCGCCTACCCAGGTGCGGTCCATAGTTTTACCAATCCCGAAGCAGGAGATGATAATTCCAAGGGCGCTGCTTACAATCCAGAAGCTGATCGATTGTCTTGGGAAAAGATGAAGGAGTTTTTTGCAGGGATTTTTAAATAAGCAATTTTGTGACGGAGAGCCGGGGACTGTCCCTGGAAAGTAAATAGTACCATTCATGACTCAAGTCATTTGCAACTGGAGACTTGTAGCTTGAGACATGAGATTTAATTTAGAAAGTAAGGAGGCCGCAGTGAAGACGGTTAAAAATTTCGGAATAATTTTATTTTTGGGAAGCAGCCTTTTATTTTTCGGCTGTGCTGCGCATTATTCGAAACCATCAGGTTTTTTAAAGAATTACGGACGGATCAGGCCTGATAAACGTTTTCAAGGTGTTTATCTCGAAAAAAACCCGCGGTATAACATCAGACAATTCAATGCCTATCAAATGCTTCCGGTTCAGGTCTATTTTCATGCGGGTCTGCGAGGGCGTGCCGTTGATTCTAGCGAACTGCAGGTTTTAACCGATTATTTTTTCAAAGAATTAAAGTCTGATTTACGGGCCAATTATAAAATCGTGGATGAGCCAACGGAAAATGTTTTATTGATTCGGGCCGCGCTTACCGATGTAGTTCCTGGGAAGGCCGCTTTAAATACCAAGGCCGGCGTTTCTGCGCCAGACTTTAATTTGAAAGAAGGCGCTTTAGAAGTAGAATTTTTGGATAGCCGCACAAATGATCGGGTTTTTGCTATGATTTTCACTTATAAAGGCACTCAGCTGAAGCAGGCACCTGGATTAACCACTTGGGGACATAGCAAAGATATCATGCGAATTTGGGCGCAGCAAATCAAGGAAAGATTGGATGAAATTAATGGAATTTCATAAGTTGTTTGTCTACAATAGTTTACAAGTTTAAAGAAATTTGCATTTTCTGGAAATATGTTTTATACTTAATACGTAATATGCCATGCTTGTTCGATCGAAATGGCATACCCATCGTAAGATGGGGACGCAAAGCCACAGGATCCTTTAACGAGGATAGCCGAGCTACCGAACGAAGCCTTAAAACCCTACTCCGCAACGGAGTAGGGTTTTTTATTAGCTACTTCATTTTCTATCAAAAAATTTACTACTTCATTTGCCCTTCCTCTTATTTATGCATATAATGCTAAAAAAGTTTGTTGAGATAAATTGGAAAGTCCCAAACACCTGGCACGAATTTAAGGAGATCACATATGCCAAGTCTATTTACCAAAATTGTTAAAGGCGAAATCCCTTGTTATAAGATCATGGAAGATGATCACTATCTGGCGTTTCTCGACCTAAGGCCAATCAATCCAGGGCATACGCTCGTCATTACCAAGCAGGAAATCAGCTATATTTTTGATGTTGACGATGATTTGCTCACCGGGCTCATGGTCTTTGCTAAAAAAGTGGCTAAGAAAATCACGGCGAAAGTTCCCTGCAAACGGATTGGGGTCATGGTCGCGGGTTTAGAAGTTCCGCACTGCCATATCCATTTGATTCCCATGAACGCGATTAAAGATTTGAATTTTGCCAACGCGAAACCAGCCACACCAGAAGAGTTGCAGGCCATGGCGCAGAGGATCAATGATTGATGGGGGACAGTCCCTCAAGGGACAGCCCCCCACGCGAACCTTTGTTTTAGGAGATATCCACGGCGCCTATCGTGGTCTTCGACAATGCTTTGAGCGTTCCGGTTTTGACAGCCAAAAAGATCGGTTGATTGTTCTCGGGGACGTTTGCGACGGCTGGTCGGAAGTGAAGGAATGCATTGATCTTTTACTGACGATCCGTTATCTTGAATATGTCTTAGGCAATCATGATGAATGGGCCTTACGTTGGGCCGAAGAAGGATTTCAAGATCGAGATTGGCTGTCCCAGGGAGGCAGCGGCACTTTGCGGTCTTACGATCATAAGCCGATGCCGACTTCTCACACGCAATTTTTAAAAAAGGCTCCGCGGTTTCTGGTTTTGGAAAAACGGCTTTTTGTGCATGCTGGGTATGATCCACGAAAAACGATGGTGGAGCAAACAGTAGAGGATTTACTTTGGGACCGTCGTTTCCTTGCTCGGGCCATTGAACAACATACTGTGAATCCAAAATTTCGGTTTGGGGAGTACGACGAAATTTATGTAGGACATACACCAACAACCCTTTTGCAAAACACCATTCCTCAACAATTTTGCAACGTCTTGATGCTCGATACTGGTGCAGGCTGGCAGGGGAAATTGACGATCATGGATGTTCAATCCAAAGAATATTGGCAGTCGGATTTGATTCCTCAATTGTATCCTTTTGAACAAGGCCGAGGCGTTCCTAGCCAACGCCGTCCATTCCCACCTGAACATGAGTCTCCTAGCAGCGAAAGGAAATCGCCGTGAGCCCTTTTTTTAGAAAAGAACGACGTCGATATGAGCGTTATAAAGTCCAGTTTACCGTTCGTTTTCAGTTGATGCAGTCTGTCCAAGAACGCGCGTCCATAACCAAGATCGAACAAAAGGAATTTTTAGACAATCGCGTGGTCTATCTTGGTACAACCAAGGATGTCAGCGTCGATGGATTAGGTTTTTCTTCAGGACACGAATTTCAGAAGGGCGACCTGCTTTATATCGAAATGAACGATTCGGAAAAGAATGAAATGACACGTATGGAGGCAGAAGTGCGTTGGTGCCGTCAAGCGCCGTTACCGATGCCGCAACCGCAAGGCCCGCAATATTTGACCGGAGTGCAGTTGATGACAGTCAATGAGGAACCGGTTATGCGCACGATTTATTTTGACAAGCATCAGCAGATTTCCTGGAATGTCTTTCTTGATAAGATGCTGGGCGGAATCAAACGGTTTTTGACTAAGAACCGGCCGGCATAATCAATCCATTTGGATTTTTTCCGCAAGAGCAAGCCCTTTTGAACCTTGACCAGCCTCAAAATTCAATGGCATTCCCGGGTCATTTGTGACAAAATAAAACCCTTTGAAAGGTTAAAATTATGAGAGCAGCGGTTATTGATATTGGGTCCAATTCGACCAAGCTGGTGATCGGCGAGAACGTGGGGGAAGAGATCAAGATCATTGAGTCCCTCAAGAACGTCATTGGTATCGGGCAGAATACCTTTTATCGCGGACGGATTTCGCAAGAGATTTTCAATCAACTGATCGGCGTTCTTGAGAAATATAAAAAGCTGATCAATGAATACGAAGTTCAAGAGCTGAAAGTCATTGCCACAACCGCGGTCCGTGAGGCCGAAAACCAAAGCATCCTCCTCGATACAATCCGTCGCAAAACCGGTTTTGAGGTTGAGGTCTTGAACGTCGGTGATGTTGTTTACTACATCGACGCGTATTTGTCATACAAGCTGAAGAAAGCGTATCCGATCAATGAAAAGAACCTGCTCATCATCGAACTCGGCGCCGGCAGTCTGGACATCTCGCTCTTAGAAAAAGGTTTTACCTTGATGAGTTTTGGAATTCCCATCGGGACCTTGCGGTTGAAACAGTTCAAAAGTCTCGTCGATGGCAGCCAGCGGGAGACCTATGAGGCGTTGGAAGATTTGGTGGAGAAGGAGATCTTGACGGTGAAGCGGACACTGCATCCCATTAAGGTCGATGACATCATTCTGATTGACGAGAGTTATTCACAGGCCTTGGACCGGGTCCTGCCCAACAAGAAAAAAGATTCGAGTTTTTTTATTTTTACGTCAAGGGAGGCCAAACAATTCCTTTCCCGCGTGACCTCCGGCAATCTGGACGACCTGGCGCAAAAGTACCATTTATCGCCGGACATCACCGATTCAATCGATTGCTATGGGGTCATCGTCAACAAAATTTTTAAGTTGATTCAGCGTAAGGCGTATTACATTTTGCAGACCTCGCTTTCACAGGCCATTCTCGCCAATATCCTTTTTGGGGTTGAGCTGTCTAAGAAATATAACAAAGTCAATCAGTTGGTTTCCGTGGCCCGTTTTCTCAATCGAAAATTTGATACTGACAACAAGCATACCCGTCAGGTGGCCAATTTGTCTGAAGAATTGTTCCATCATTTCAAAGGGATCCTCGGGTTAAAGGATGAGACGCTTTTGTATTTGGTGTTGGCCGCGTATCTGCACAATATCGGACTTTTTCTCAACAATCGGGCGCATCACAAGCACACCGAATACATGGTCAATGCCTTGAGTCTTTTTCGTTTGACCGAGCAGGAGAGCCGAATCATTGCCTGCATTGCCCGTTATCATCGCAAGGCCATGCCGCAGCGGTCGCATTATTTGTACAATACCTTGTCGACGCCGGAACAGATCCTGATTCAGAAGTTGGCCTCGATTCTGCGGGTAGCGAACGCTTTAGACCATTCGCACCGGCAGAAGGTAAAGAAAATGGAAGTCAAGATGGACCAATCAACCGCGGTGGTCTTGAATGTCGAGAGCGTCGAGAGTTTTGCTTTAGAGAAGGTGTGCTTCGCGGACATGAAACAACTTTTCGAGGAGATCTCCGGTCATCAATTGAGTTTGGCGGTCAAAAAGCCGGTTTGAGGATGCTATGAAAGATTTTGAAAACAAGGACAAATTGATCCATCGGGACTTGAGTTGGCTTTCCTTCAACGAAAGGGTTTTGGAAGAATCGACTGATCTTTTGAACCCCTTGTTGGAACGGGTGAAATTCCTGGCGATTTTTGTTAGCAACTTGGATGAATTTTTTATGGTACGCGTCGCTGGATTGAAAGATGTGATCGGCTCCGAGATCAACAAGGTCGATCAATACGGCTATTACGCGCAGGATGTCTTGCGCGACATCAAGACCCGGACGCAAGAGTTGATTAAGCGGCTTTATCAAATTTATCAAGGCAGTATTTTTCCGGAACTGGAGAAAAATGAGATCACTCTTAAAAAATATGACGCGCTGAAGAAAGAACAGAAAAAATTCGTTCAGAATTATTTTGAATCGATCCTTTATCCGATTGTGACACCATTGGCAGTTGATCCAGGACACCCTTTTCCGGTGCTGCCTTCCAAAACCATCGCTTTTGCCGTCCATGTTTTGCAGAAAAAAGAAAGCTTTTTGGCGATCATTCCTATCCCGAAAAACACCCCACGCTTGATCAAGCTTCCATCGGGCAAGTCCGAGTCCAGTTTCATCTTGGTGGATGAAGTCCTCCGGCAGAATCTTAAAAATTTTTTTAAAGGGTATCAAGTCAAAAGTGCCGCACTTTTTCGTGTCATCCGCAATAGCGAATTAACGCTCGATGAAGAAATGGCCCCGGATTTGCTCAAATCGATTGAAGACGAAATCAAGAAGCGCCGGCGGGCCGAGGCGGTCTACCTCGAGATCGAAAAGTCATGCGAGCAGGCCCTTAAAGAAAAACTTTGTGAAGGTCTGCGGTTTCCAGTCGATGATGTGATCCAAATTGAGAGCAATCTGGACTTTAATTTTTTCTTTGAAATGTTAGACAAAGTGGAACGTCCAGATTTGCGTTTCCCAGGTTATCTTCCCGGGAAGATTGAGTATGAGAACATTTTTGAGCGGATCAGTGGCGGAGATTTCATTACCCATTTGCCGTACCAATCCTTTTATCCGACGGTCAATTTGATCGCGAGCGCGGCCAAAGATGAGCACGTTTTGGCGATCAAGATGACATTGTATCGGACCAGCAAAGATTCGGCGATCATTGAGGCCCTGAAGGAAGCGGCCCGTAACCGAAAACAAGTCACGGTCCTTGTGGAAATCAAGGCGCGTTTCGATGAGGAGAACAACATCCGCTGGGTCCGTGAATTGGAAGACGCCGGATGCCATGTGATTTACGGGATGTCAGGGCTGAAGGTCCATTCAAAGATGGCCCTCATTGTCAGAAAAGAAGAAGGGCAGATCAAGCGGTATGTGCATCTCTCGACGGGAAATTACAATGAAAAGACCGCGCGTGTTTACACGGATGTCGGTTATTTCACGGCCAATGAGGATTTCGCGAAAGACATTTCCGACGTTTTCAATGTGGTCACGGGATATTCGGTGCCAGCGACTTGGAAGCGGATCATTTCAGCGCCCAATGATCTGCGGGATTATTTTTTCTCGCTCGTAGACCGGGAGATCAAGTTTCATAAGAAGGGGAAGAACGGACTGATTCAAGCGAAATTCAATTCGCTGGAAGATCCGCGGATGATCGAAAAACTTTACGAGGCCTCGCAGACCGGAGTTAAAATCCAATTGATCGTGAGAGGGATATGCTGCCTCATTCCCGGTGTCAAAGATTTGAGTGAAAACATTACGGTCAAAAGTTTGGTGGGCCGTTTCCTTGAGCACTCGCGAATCTACATTTTTAATAACAACAACGCTCCTCGGGTTTTCCTTTCCTCAGCCGATTGGATGACCCGCAATTTCGATCGCCGGGTTGAGCTGCTTTTTGAAATCACCAAAGAAGAAATCAAGAGTCAGCTCAAGGACGTCATCGGGCTTTGCTGGAAAGATAATGTGAAATCGCGTATGCTCATGCCGGACCGGAGTTATCAGCGCTGGCCTGCCGACGGTGAAAAATTCAATTTCCAGGAACATCTCATCAGTCATAATGGAAGGTAGGCGCTTGGTGCCGGCGGTATCCTTTGCCGTAAAGAATGCCTTCACCCATCTGCGAAGGATTGAAAAGGTTCTTAAAGGTGTTCGGGCGGGGAAAGGAACCAAGCCGGTCCATCAATTGCGCGTCAATTGTCGCCGGTTACGCAACATCGTAAAGCTTTTTCAAGGGGTCTTTCCAGCGAGACTTTTTAAAAAAAATCTTAAGAACATCAAGCTGTTAGCCAAATCCGCTTCTGCGGCCAGGGATTTGGATGTGCAGATTCAGTTTTTGAAAGATTATAAGAAAAGGCTTAAGACACGCAACGAAATTCAGGACATCGAATATTTTATCCAAACGCTGCAGCAGGACCGTTGTCAGCTGCAACCAAGAATCGTCAGAGCTGTTGATCTTTTCAAAAAGAAAAAAATTCTGCTCCAATTGGGGCGGTCGTTAAAGCGGATCAATGCCCAAACCAAGCGATCGACATCGACGGAAACTTATGAATTGCTGAAAGCTGAATTGTTGAAGCAGGTGAATGCCCTTTTGGCCCTTGAATCGTTCGCGGCCCAACCAACAAAGGTGAAGGAACTGCACCAGATGCGTATCGCCGCGAAACATCTGCGTTACAGTTTGGAGTGTCTGCGCCCACTTTATGATCAACAGCTTCTTAGCTATTGTCAGGAAGTATTGAGATTCCATCGACAGTTGGGAGAGCTTCACGATTACGATGTCTGGATGGAACGTTTGTCGACGATAACGAAAGAAGCGGCAGGGAAAAGACCACAGGCGTTGGTGTTGTTTCAGGATTTCTGCAGGAAAAATCGGCAGCAGGTTTATCAGAACTTTTTTCGAGATTGGCAAAGGGCTCGTGAAAAGAGAATCTTCGAGGATTTATTGGGATATTTTTATGCGTATCATGGATGAAAACACGATCCGGTCTCAGGTCTTGAAATTAGCACAGGTGTGTGACTATGAAAGAGAACATTCGCATCAAGTGAGCAAACTTGCGTTAAAGATTTTTGATGGATTGCAAGGCCTGCATCAATGGACTGGCCGCGAGCGGTTTTTTTTAGAGGCCGGTTCGCTTTTGCATGATATCGGTTGGGTCAAAGGAAGAACCCGGCATCATAAAACCGGCCGGGATTTGATTTTGGAATGTTCCTATATCCCTTTGGATGAAAAAAGCAAACGGATCGTGGCTTTGATCGTTCGGTATCATCGTCGAGCTTTTCCGCAGCCGCACCATAAATATTTTTCCGAATTGGGTCGAAAATCGCAGAAACAAGTTTGCGGCCTCGCGTCATTCTTACGGGTGGCGGACGCCTTGGATCTAAGGCATTGCAGTGTCGTCAAGGATGTCCGATGTGATATTCAGCGGCAGGCGGTTGTTCTCGAATTGACGGCCCCAAAATTTTCCGTCTTAGAAAGGCAAGTGACCAAGAAAAAGGCGGATCTGTTTGAAAAGACCTTTCAGCGAAAATTGATCTTGCGATTGAAGGCGAGGAGTGCGACACTAAAGTCATGAAAAAAAGATTATATCTTGGAATTGACATCGGCGGGACCAAAATTTCCGGCGCATTGATCGACGACAAAGGTCACATTTCTGCCCGCGGTAAACTTCCTACCCCTATCCCTTCGACCCCGAAATTGATTTTGGAACGGATCAAGAAACTTGTGCGTGAATTGACGAAATCGGCAGGGTTGGAGACGGGCGTACTAGCCGGTATCGGGGTGGGTGTGCCAGGTGTTGTCAGACCGGACCATGAAACGATTTTGATAACACCCAATATCGGGTTAAGCCATTTTCCGTTGGCGCAGCGCTTGAAAAAAATTTATAAGGTCAAAGTGGTTTTGGGCAATGATGTGAACTTGGGAATCCTCGCTGAGAGTTGGTTAGGTGTCGGCAAAGGGATCAAGAATTTGATCGGCTTGTTTCCAGGGACTGGTGTGGGGGGAGGGATCATCATCGACGGGAAGATGTATACCGGATCACAGGGGGCGGCTGGAGAGTTGGGGCATATGATCATTGATCAAGACAGCACGATCAAGAACGCTGGACTTTTTGGAACCTTAGAAGGGCTGGCCAGCCGTCAGGCCATTGAACGTGAGATCCGCTTAGCAGTCAAAAAAGGCGAGAAGTCGGTGGTGACTGAGTTGACCGGAGGTAATCTGGACGTCATCAAAAGTCGATTTCTCCGTCAAGCCTTGGAGCAAAAGGACAAAGTCGTTAGCCGTATCATCGATCAGGTGTCCGCGACTTTAGGAAGGACCTGCATTTCGCTGCGGCATATTTTTAATCCCGATATGATTGTGCTGGGCGGTGGTGTGATTGAGGCCTGCGGGGATATCATCTTGCCGAAAGTTCAGCGGATTTCCGCGGCGGACCCATTTTTTAAGGGAATTGATGACTGCGCCATTGTCCGCTCGCAGTTGGGCGATGACGCAACCATTTTAGGGGCGGTGGCCCTTTTGAGAACGGTCTTGAAAGTCAAAAATTCACCTGAAATCAGTTTCTATCCCACAATAAAATCGCTGCGCTCCAGCGGCGTCAGTATCGATGGTAAAATTTATAAGAAAAGTTTCATCATCCGTGGGGATGGGAAGGTTAAAAAATTGGATCAAAAACAGATCGCGGCAACGCTGGGTGGACATAAGCGTGTCGGGACAATGATTTTACAGAAATGTTGTAAAAAAAATCCGCAGGTTTTTATCATCGGAACTCTTGATTCAAAGCTTAGTCTGACCATGGACGCGAAACATTATTTGAAAATTCATTCCATCGAATGTAAAATCCTTGCCCGATCAGCCGCGATAAAGTTTTATAACCGTTTATCCTGCCGTAAAACCATCCTTGTTCATCAGTCGTGATGTTTTTCCCTGTTGTGCCTGGGGGCAGATGAGTTAAGAATTCACCTTGATGAGATTGATCATGTCCTTGGCCGTCGAGAGGATTTGTTCTCGGTAGGTCTTGCCGGAAAGTTGATTGACGATTTCTTGGGCGAGAGTTTTGTCGAATTTTGCCAATTTGGCCAGATCGTCAGCGGAATATATTTTCAAATCCGCGATGGTTTTGATCCCATTTTCAAAAAGGACGCGGGCGCGAACGCGTCCGATCCCGCGCAGCCGGGTTAAGTCGATCAATTCTTCTTTGACACCGTATTTGACACGGCTTTGCAGGTTGGCCAGTGGAAAGGTGATGTTTTTCATTTCAAATAAATCTGCAAACACCACGGACGCGTTGAGCAGCCATTGGGCGGCCTCGATATGACGGTAAATGTCTCCCGGGCCGATATTGAATTGATCGCAAATGGTTTCTTCGCGCTCTTCTTCCGTCCAGCGTTTGAGCAGCATTGTGGTCTTGATGATGGATTGTGAAAGCATGAAATCGTCGAGCCGCCCACAATTTTCCGGATTGAGAATGGTTTCGTCCTGACAGGCGTTCATAAAAGTGGCGATGCTTTCGAGGTCATTTTTGCCGAATTGCAAGAGTGGACTGTCGGGACAGCAAGAGATCATATGCAGAAGACCGATGCTTGAGAAGGACTTTCCTTTCTTGATCGCGAACAAACCGTCACGGAGGGTCATGCTTGAATAGGGATTGATGTACAAACGGCTGGTGCATTGGCCAAACGGGGTGGCAAAAAAATGAAAACCATTTTTTTCAATGAATTTTTCGCGGGTCAGAAAATCAAAGATCTGACCGATCAGTTCAATCAAATTCACCGTCTGCTTTTGATGCGCCATGAAGGTGTGAGAGATGAACTCAAAGGTGCTGTTGATATCATGCACGTATCCACTGGCGATCGAAGCAAGGATGTGGACACTCAGGGCGGATTCACTGCCGAGTTTTGAAATCACCGGTTCGGGATCAGCGTTGATGTAACGATCAAAAAGCATTTTTGCTTCCGACGGTGTTTTGGCCATCAGCACGGCCTCGCCGTATTCATCGTAGCCGGGCCGGCCGGCGCGGCCGGCGCACTGTTTGTATTCGCAAGTGGGGATGTGGGCTGAACCAAGGCCACTTTCAAAACGTTTGTAATCACGGATGATCGCCCGTCGGGCCGGGAGGTTTACCCCAGC
>JAHFFS010000016.1 GCA_023247815.1 Candidatus Omnitrophota bacterium | reverse complement strand
CAGCAACCCTCTGGACGCGTTGAGAATCAACAGTGCGATTCTCCTGCGCACATTTTGATCAATGGAAAACAGCATTTCTGCCGCTGAATCTTTTTGAGCCGGATTCCAATCTACCCAAGAAAGCGATAACAACTCCGCGGCATTATTATTCAAATAGATCTTTTCTTGATCGATCCGCGCGATCAAAATCTCCTTTAACTTCGCGGCCTTAGATTTTTGTAGATGAGCGTCGATCAAGGCAAATGTCTGTTCTTGGCTCAAATCCCGTAGCGCGAAACGCAGCCGCATGTACTCCTTATATTTTTGCGTTTCTTCGTAATCGCCATTTAAAAACAGAAAAACACCGGCCGATCGTTCGACCATTGTTTCAAACATCGATTTAAGATTATCTTCCGTGAGACCTCTCCCTGGCCTTAACCGGCTAGAAACGGTAAAGTCTCCTGAGGCAATCAATTCTTGATGATCGGAAGCCAAAGAAACCTGATTGTCCGGAAAAACCTTTTCACCTGTTCCAATTTTTTCTGATCGCATCGGAAAGGTTCTCACTTTCTTACGTGGCGCTTTCTTGACAGTAGGCTTAACCACTTCCGCTCTCAACTCGTGATCTTCGACTTGGAGCGAATGACCATTGTCCGCGTCTCGCCCTTCCCTAAGCTTTTCTAACTTTTGATTCCAAGCTTCTATTTCCTGCCGACTTTCAGGACTGACAACCTCGGGCTCGGGCTCAGATACGAACGCAGATTCAGCCGTAAAGTCCAATCCTTCAGCGTCGGAACCGATATCACCTTCCACCTCAAAATCATCTGCCTTATCCTCGTCATGACCATTAAACGCGATGAAAACATTTAGAAATATCTGCATTGTAAATTCGAGAGCGTCAGGAGCAAGATATTGAAAAGTTTCGGAAGTAGCTACTTCTGATGCAAGCCACAAACCTTTTAACGCCAATTCCACGGCTTCTTGTCTTTTTTGATCTAATAAAAGGAAACATCTCATCCCTTTGACCCAAAAATCCACGGATAACCGATTGAACCTCTCGAGAAATTTCTTGTTCTTTTCTTCCTGATCAGCTGAATTCAGGATCATCGCCCCCATCCGCTCAATGACCTCAACCGCCAAATCCATCGGCTCTTGGCCAAAATTGGGGACAATCGCCTCAATGACTCCGGTTGCTTGGCTGATGGCATTGATCTCATCAACCATTTGTCCCAAGTCGGCATAAACAGATTCCCGCAATCTCTGGAAAGCGATTTCCCTAACCGAAGGGGTCTTCCCGCGATTGATCGAATTCTTAGGTAAATGATTCCATTTCAAAGCAAGATACTGGGCGGATTCGATCAATGGCCTCCCTTGTTCCCCCAACAGCTTCCCTGCCTCAAGCAATCGCAAAAGCATGTGATCGACGACAGGACCCAACGCTTTGACCTGATCGGGCGTCAACTGGCTGGCTTGATCAAACATCGTATCAAAATTTGGTCCTAAAAGCTTTTCCGCGATTTCTTTAAGTTCTCCTTCTTCAATTTTCTCGAGAATATTCTCTTCAGTTTTGATAACAGGAACAGAAAGTCCTGCCAAGTCTAACTTTATCCTTTTTGCTTTTAAACGAACAGCGGCGAACGACGATTGCAGGAAGGCTTCAATCACCTTGCCCGAAAGCTGCCGCCGCTTTGCCCCATATTCCACCAGGATCATTTGCTGCAAATTCTCGTCGGGATCATTGCTATAACGCGCGACGATATCTTCAAACGGCAAAATTCCGCGAAGACTCAACTCATAAAGCAGCCCAAGACTGTGCCAGCGCACAACCGGATTGGATGATTGCAATTGTTCGCTTAAAACAAAAGGGATTTTTGAAAAAAACCGCTCAGCTATAAACTGCTCACGGACATAATCGATTCGTAAAGCATTGTTTTCCAAATAATCTTCCAATATCAAAATGGGGAATGTCTTTTTCTTTCGCGAGTCTCTACGAATGTCTTCCGTAAAATCAGAGGCAAAAGTTTGATGAGGGAAGACCTTGACCAGATTGGTGGCATCATATATCGAAAAAAACATCGATGAAATAACACCCATTGTGGTTGTATTGCCGATGTTGCTGGATAAAAACGTGCCAATATCCTCCATTCGCGGATAATTGTGAATTTCAGGGTTATTGTTGCTATCGACGTGATGTTGCAAAATGACATCAAAAGGGGCATAGACTCCCCTTTCAAACCTTGGCTTTCCGTTCAATTCGCTTGTCGCATGCCCCAGCAGATCGGCCCCAAAAATCCTTCGGATCCCATCTTCCAGTCTCTCCTCAGGCATCAATCCTAAAAATATCCACTCATCGGTTCCGCGCACGCGCAACAACGCGAACGAAAAATTTAAATTTTCCAATCCACTTCCTACAAGCTGGTCACCCACACCCCCTTGGAACCGAAAACACAAAAATCCCGAATTTACCTTTTTTATAACTGCACGCAGAGCGCTTATTGAAGGCAATGGCTGAATGCGCCGCGAAACTTCAATCACCCTCGCATGAAAATCTTGAAATGACGAGTCGATGGCCCGAGCTTCATCCGTGGATAAAATTTTAAACTTCTCATCCCGATTCTGTTGATCTTCGATGACGGCCTCAAAAAAATCAAACTGCTCCGGAGGAGAAATGATCTTACACAATTTCTTAAACACATCAATGGGAAGCTCACTACCAAACGACATTGGTCCCCGCACGGTCCCACGATGAACAAAAACCTTAAGTCCATCATCCTCTTTAGCTAAAGTCGCCTCGGCAAGATGATTGAAATCTTGTTCGATCGCTTCCATATTCCTCAACCAATTAACAATTTCTTGGTCAGAAACTTTAAATGATGGTTCCGTTGCTCGCAATTGACAAAATTGGGGCAACATCCGGACAATCTGTTCCGTACGGGTCTTATAACCTAATAACCTCACTAATAATCGTGGATCTTCCATATTGTTGGCTCTTGCCGTCTTGATAATATCAACAAATTCAGCTACGGATCGCTTTACTTCTTGTCCCAAAATGCGCAATAATTGACGGTTCGTAAATAAATAGGTCTGCTGGATATCATTCCCAGCAATAAATAGAAATTCGAGCCTGGCTATATTTTCATTTGACCAAATCAGACCCCCAATATCTCTCAGACTGCTGTCGGAAAGGAACCTTTGTCCTCGCCTTTTGATCTTGTACAACAGCTCTTTAATGATCCCTTGATCAACCCCATCAATCTCTGACCATTCTGGGTACTGAGAACAATATCTTTTCAACTTCGTTATCGTTTCGTCAAATAAATCAATTTCTTCGCTCCAATCATGCGGCATGGCTTCTTCGACTGATAATTCTTCCATATCACCATTATCGCCATTCAAATCAAATAACGTCTCTGCAACTGCCCGGTCGATTTCACCTTGAGGGACAGCAGATGATCTAATTTTTTCTTTCTTCTTATATCCTGATGATTTTGATTTAATCCCTGACCTCTCGTTTTGGGAAATTGGGACAATCTCTTTGCTTTCCAATCCTTCAGGCTGAGCGTCGATCCACCAATACGGCACTAAAACATCCCTCATCGATTCTTTGATTTGAGAAAAATCAAAATCAATCATCTGCAAATCCGGGTGCTGGCTGTTCCAATCCAAACCTTTATCGACGATAAAATACGCTGTCCGGCTTTGCCAGTGCCCTTGACCAGACATCCCAGCGATATAAACCGGAATCTGCATATCGGTCTTTTGAATTCGATATCGGTTCGGCCGGATCGAACCTAAGGCAAAAGTTTCAATGAATCCTGGTGTCGCGATCTGCCCTGCAAATTCTCCACCGGCGATATCTTTTAAGAAAATATCAAAACCAGCCGCGCAAATATAAACCGGCATTTGCGGATCATCAATATCTCCCAGTCCCGAGCTGACAATCAACTGCCGATCCAAACGGGTAAAGGTTATTCCACTTTTTTCGAATTCGACAACCGGCCCCCAGCCTACCACAGTAATCTTTTCTCTCGGAGAAAGAACATTCGCGGTCCCCTCAAATGGAAAAACCAACGTGACCCCGGATTTGGTTGCCACACCTCCTATCGTATGCCGACCGGTCATAAACTTCTTAACCGCTGTTGATGGCAAGTAAGTCTTTCTTCTCCAAATTTTTCTATGCTCTTTATTTTGAAGATTTTGATAAAATGTCCCGCGGAAAATGTCCATGGAAACTTCCTTAGTTTCTTCGCCTGCTAATGGTTTACGATAAACATTTAACAATCCATTCTGATCAAAAAGCAAAACATGCGTGATCGCGTCGTAGAACAAAAGATAATTGTCGGTCACGGTGCCGTCATCAAGACATTCCGCAAAAGCGACATACTCTGAGTTCTTCATCCGAAAATTATCATCAATTCGCTTAACACGCTTTGCCAAAAATTTCCAGGCATCGGAAGTGATTTTAGGCGTGCTGAACATCAGATTGCCAAACTGAAACGCGTTATGAGAGATGTCATACCCCTTCGCTTTATCAGAATTTTTAACAATTTCCCTTCTTAATTTGGGTGTCAAATGCTTGATCTTGACTCTTAAAGCGAAATCAGTAAAAGCGTCTTCTCTCAACATTCGATCCAAACTCACAAACCGCGTATAACTTCCCTGCTCAGGGACGATGATCGGTGAACATTGGCCACTGCGATGATTCTTCAAGATCAAATTTCCCTGATAATTGATCAAAAATAAAATGTTGGAAGGATCAACGCGATCAATAAACATTCGGTAGCCTTTTAGATCCGATTCGTCGGTATTTTTTAAATACACGGACTTGATTAAACCCGATAGGCTGTTGTCAAAAAATATCTCAAAATTACCGAGTCGACTTATGAGTTTTCTTGGTTCGATCATTTTTTGATAAAATCGCGATGGATCAGATTGATACGCCTTTACTAACTTCTGGGTATTATCATTGATCTGCGCCAACACCTCTTCCGATAATTCAGCTGTCTCGGCGGACAAACTGCCCATAGACGGTACTCCCATTGGCTCATCGCTTCTTAGAGCAGCTGCTCCCATTTCCATCATGTCCACGCCTTGAATTTCCTCCTTCCCCTGCTCTACCTCCAAGCGTTCATGAATTTCAATAGCCTCTCTTCTCAAATCTTCAATTGCCGATGGATCGCTAACCAATTCTGTTTGGATGCCGTGGTGCTGTACTAAAGGATATAAGAAAGGATAATTGACATTGAACTGCCTCGCGATCTCTTTGACCGTAGCCTTGATCGACTGGCCATGATGAACACGACACCACTCTCGACAAGCTTTGATGCTCTGCTGAGCCGCAGCCAAACTATCAACGTCAATAAATGGAATTAGCATTTTCACTTGAGCTTTTTCCTCATTCAATTCCTGCCTAATGCTAAAACCATACGTCTTTTGTCCCTCCAGATAGATGATCAAACCGATTTCATCTTCCCATGCCAAATGAACTTTGAATCGTTCCGGCTTTTCAAGTCTCAACTTCAGTTTGGTCCGCGCTCTCAATTCGACCAAAATCTGTTTTCCCTGAGAAGTAACCGTAAAAGCAAAATTATTGAATTGATCCATGTGCGTCATCAACCCTTTAAGTGCTATTGGATCAGGATCATGCTCTGTCAACCGTTTATCTAAAACATAGGTAATGATCTCCGATAAATAGTTAACAACACCTGGTGATTCGGACGAAGGCAATGTCCCGGTTCTTATTTGTTCATGAAGGCTCGCAAGCTGATTCAAGTCAACTCCCAGGAACTGGTAACCCATACTGCTTAAGACCTTCACGAGCGTGTCTCGACTGGCGTATTGGTAATGAGAAATCTCCGCTAATTCTTTTTCCAGATAATCCAGTGCCGAGTATTCATTATGGACCTGTCTCAATTCGACAAATCGCTCATAGAGATCTATACGACTTTTGTAAAAGAGATAATAGTTGCAATAATACCCTAGACGGTCGGCCGGCTGGCCAAATTCTGCTAGATAACTCTGCAAAATATTGGGTTTTAAAATGAGCAATTTAGGATCATTGACCAAATCTTTGATTGTTTGCGCCGCCATCTTCGTGCGTTCTTGAATCTCCTCTACGGTATGGCCATTGGCGATCAACTCCGCGACTTTGTATTCCGTATCGTTCAACCTATGGGAACGGAGCAGATATCGCAGTGCATCCGTTTGCAACCGCAAGAAGGCCCGCAAGCCAGGCTGACCTTGTTTAAGGTAATTTTCAAACTGTAAAGCCACATCAAACACCTCACTCTGAGCATTGGGTTGATCCACAAACAAAAAGTAGATTTCTAATAAGCTCTGTAAAGCCCGAACGTCAAAACCAAATTCCGCCAATATACCCATCAAATTCTTTGCTGTTAAAACTTCACAATTTTCCAAATTCCTCAACTCTCGTGTCAAATGAACAGCAGCCAAGAAATGATTATTCTTTTCCCTTTTCAATATTCTTTTGTAGTGCTCGGCGATGTCGATCCCATGCTTCTCTAGATAATAAATATAAAGTTCGATATAACCAACCACGTCTGGTGACCAGCTACGGGTTTCGCTTTTCTTGTGCGTGAGAACATATGCTATTCCCTCAGGTTGCAAAGGGACTCCTTCCATCAGAGTTTTAATTTCGAAATAAGCTTGTGCCGCCGCTTTGATCCGATTGAGCTCGCTCATGAAATGCTTGCGCAAATAATGAAAAACGATATAACTGTCCACCATTCGAAATGAATCTGGATAAAACCTTCTTTTTTCCACATTTTCTCGGGGAGTGGTATTTTCCAAAGTCCGCGTGAGTTGTTCATAAATCTTGCCCTGCGGAGAAATGTATTCATCACTTTGACTTTTGACCAATCTTACGCCCTGACCGCTTGGATATAAAACGGTATAGGCAACCGGAACACTTCCAGATTTGATTGAAACCTTCACAACACAAAATGGCTGGGGGCCATTAACCGTCACGCCGGGGAACTGATTTAATCGCGCCAATTCTTTACGGTTCAACTCATTCCTTTGACTTGCATCCTCCTGAGGCAGCCTCATGGCCCAAACGTCAATGACATAGGGGCCATCTTCAAGATGAAAGCTCATCTTTTCATCGACTTTTCCTTGATCAGAAAGCAAAGAATGAAGACCGGTTTTAACGTCTTCCGGAATCTCCTTGGCCATTCTCCTCGATTGACCTTCAATGTCAACCTCATCGGGTGCTAAGACTTGATGATCGACTGGCAAATTTAACTGCTCCAACTCATATTCAATTGTCGCTAACGCTCCCGGGTTCGACCGCTCCGGGAAATGGATATTGTATCGTTCTGCCATAAGACTTACTGCGGTATGAATCACACCAAATACTCTGGCCAACTCTCGGACATTGACTTTGATCTCCTGATTTTCGTGCTGTTGCGCCCAGGTGTGTAATCGATTAATGTTAAACTCGGCTGTTGAAAAATCTGTAGAGCGGCAAATGATATTGGCCCTCCAATGATTGGCCGACGCGTCTTGTGTATGATAACCAAGCCCAAGACTGATTGTCTGCTTGCCAATGCAATGCAAGATCAACCCAAATACGTCATCCCACTGCAATTGCAGTCGATAACGTTCGCTGGGCTCTAATGTCAGTAATAAAAAATTCTCTCGTAACGAAATTTTCTTTTCCCCTCTTCCCGCGACCTTGAACGCAAATTGACCCAAATGCATTTTATTAAAAGCGTCAATATCCTCTTGTAACGCCTGCAGGCTTGGGGCATCACGTTTTTGCGCGTGCATCACTCCAACGGCACGGGTAACAATTTTGCTCAGATGCTCCACATCGAATCGTTCATCGTCTGTAACATCGCTCTCTGCCATTTTGAAATCTTTTAACTCTCGCGGCATCCAATAAGGCCGAAAAGCATCATCTGAAGGAAGTTCGCCGGGGAAATATTGCGGGGATTCCCACCATCGAGCACCTAACGCGATCATCGGATTAGTAATATTTTTTTTCCAATATTGAGAATGTTGGTCGATGATGATTTTGATTTCCCGCCATTCGACTTTACCATTATTCCAAATGGCCCGATAAAACTTTTTATCCGTTTCCAGAATTTTGTAATCAGGGTTTGTTAATTTATTCTCGGTGGTATCAACAACGCAAAAGGCGCGGAATTTCTCACTCAACAATTCCGGCATCTGCCGACCAAGGGCACTCAGGTCAATATCATCACCGACAATAACATAAAAAGGCCTTTGTGGACTTTGCCAGTCCCCCACCGCGGTTAAGGCATAGTGTCCTCGGGCCAAATAAATGATGTCCGTCAGTGTCTCCCCGGTCTGAGAATCAATACGTCCCATAGGAGCAAATAACCCGGCAACAGGCTGATCGATAAATTTAACGATCGGCCTGTTTTGAAAAGAAAATCTCCATACTTCACCCCTCCCAACCATGCGTATCCGCGCGGGTGAATCATTGACCTCAATGGACCTCCAGTTGGTTAGATCTCTACGATTCGCGATATCTTGAAAAAAACTTTCAAAAATTTCCGGGGCTTTCACCGTCACGATTTTCCCTTCCTCTTTTGGACGGTTGACCGTTAGAACTAATCCATGGTGATCAAAGACAAAGACCCTTTTGATCCCGTTAACAATGATTCGATAATTTTCTTGCAATTGATTTTGATCATCTCTCTCGACAAGCGCGGTAAAATATCCCAATTTTGTCATTCGTAATAAAACTTTACCAATCGCTTGCCATTTTTTATTGCTGGTTGTTGGCATGATAAATGTGACGTTTCCTGATTTGACCGCTGTAGACTTCAGACTGCCGTAGAAAACCGGGCTGTCAAATGATTTCAAGAGTTCCATATTATGCTGGTGATCTCTAAAATGATTGGCAATGACCCGATCAGCAAAATCAACGTAATCCGTAAAACCCAAAAATTCATTTTCAGAAAAGTACGTCCTTTCTCCAGCGGTTTTAAGTGCCGCCTCGTTCCAATGCGGCGCTAGGCTGCTGCGGCAAAAAACCGATCCATTGATCGCCGCCATAATATTAAAATTGGTCCGATCCTGAGGGTCAATCATGATCTTAACGTTGATGCCCTTTTCAAAATTATCGGAAACGGATAAAAGGACAAATTGGTTGACGAGTTGCGGGGATATTCGAATGATCACTTTTTTACCCAATGTAAAACTATTCTCCTGAAAAAATTCAAGTGGACCTTGATAATCCTTCACATATTGATGGACCTCTGCCCAAATCCGCTCTAATTTTGTAGCTTCATTTTGACGATCTCCTTCATCCTTTATTTCTGAATGCTGCCGCGGTTCCTTGCCCTTGACTTCCTGACCGCCAACGATCTCGTCAATCCCTTTTTCTGGTCCAGCCTCTTCTTTTGCCTCTTGCTCTGCCCGCGCCGTTGTTCCCAACCAATAAGGTTGAAATGAATTATCTTGAAGTTCTTGATGCCTTTCTTCTCCGAGATAAACTGGAACATCCGTTGGCGGCTGATACGGCGCATCACCATCTCTAAGTTCATGCACAAAACAAACTTTTCGCGAGACCCAATGCCCGTTGACTTTCACCGGAATCACGCGGTCAGTCGGGACCACTGCATATCTTGCTTCGCTGGCAATGTACTTACCGTCTCTGAAAATATCCTGGCGGTCTTGTCCAAACGCTTTACGAAATTGCTCGGAGACCACACCCTCCCCCAACTGTTTAACCAAATTGGGGGCGTACACATGCTTTCCATGCATAACGTAAACCGGCTGCTCAGGATCACTCAAATCGCCAATCCCGTTAAGAAAAACAATTTGATTTTCGCCGATACGCGCAATTTCAGAGGAATACCCGGTTTCAACATTGGTCACCCGTCCCACCGGCTCCCAACCAAATCTTTGATAAGAATGCTTAATTTTTTCTGACTTTATTTCTATCCCATGATAAAAGGTAACCTGCACTTGCGAATTCCCCCCTCCCAAATATAAACTGTTTGCCTCTCCATCTGTGTTAGAGCTGGAAATCCAACCAAATTGCGCTTTGACAAGTTCTTGGATAAAAGTATTCACAAAAACATTTTGCCTGATTTGTTGAGAATACAGTTCATTCTTTGGATATATGGCCAAAAGACCACTTTTATCATAGATGGCCAGCTCATGACCCAAATCAAGAAAAAACAACCACTGATCAACGGATCCGCTGGCCTCATCAACCACCTTCAAACAAGAATAGCGATTGGAGCCTCTCTGCTTTTCATCCTTACGCATCAAGAGGACTTTGTGTCCTCCTCGCGCGTTGATTTCATCGTCTTCCCCATTAAGAAATTTCCATAATTGATTATAAATATACGGCAAACCCAAGCTAATATTATCCAGTGTGATGTCAGCACGATACGTCTTCCAATCGGTCAGATCCCTGATGATCTCCTGCTGAACTTCGCCGCGTCCAAACTCATGCGCAATCGCCAAACGGACAAAGTCTTGAAAAGGCACGGTCTGATTCAACTGCAAACCACTGATACTCTGCGAGGACGATGGAGTTAATCCTTGCGACCACTCCGAACTTATACTACTACGCAAATAAATAAGACCGTTAACCGTCGTTATATATAAAAAATTGCTGCTATCATTGCGGTCAATGAGTTTAACAAAACCCGGCAATGGGGAAGATTCCAATTGTCTGATCGAAATCGCATCAAATAGCCCTTCAAGATAAAATCCCAAATTCACGCGAACTGGACCAACGCTGACTTGAATCCTAGTTCTTGGCGTCAAACTTCTTTTACCAGAAACCAGCAATGCCTCGGCGTCTTGAGCTATCATATTCAGCGAATCCACAATTTGATCATTGGGCCTCACAGGCTCAAGCGGCCGTGACGATGGCGCTATCACTTCTGGCCTGGAGAGCTCTCCCATTCCTTCTGGCAGCCAGGATGGTTGGAATAATTTTCGATCAACTCCCAATATCGGGTCCTCATTTTTCCCGTTATAGATGACCGGTGAGCGTGCCGATGGCAAAACTTTCCGAACATTTCCAACCATTTCTTGAATATAAGAAACCCTTCGGTAAACCCATTGGCCATTAACCTGAATCACTCGCCATTCATTTGTTTCAATGATCCGATAAGTGACTGTGCCATTACGATATTTGGCCATATGCCCTCTGGCATTTCCTAAATAATCATCATTGCCAAAGGCCTTTAAGAAATCATCTGCTACAATTCCCTGATCAACAAATGTCCTCGCGATGGCTGGGATGTAGAAATGATTCCCTTGAAAAATATAAACCGGTTGCTTTGGGTCAGCCGGGTTGCCGATGCCATTGGTAAAATAACATTCCTGAGGACCCAATCGGACGACCGCGGTTTTGTAACCCTTTGCCGTTGCATTAATTTCTAATATAGGTTCCGCAGGATAACTTTCCGAAAAATGCTTTAACCTCTGAACCGACATCTCTTGCTGACTCGAAAAAATCAAAGCGATTCCCGTTTGATTATCCCCGATGATCAAGGCACCGGACTTATATTTCGCGTCTGGGTTCGTACGCTGATCGTTGTATCCTGATTTCCATCCATGATAACGTTTGGATAACTCGATGAAGTATGTGTCGACAAAGATATTGCGTTTCGCCGCCTCTTTGTAGGCCTCTTGTAAAGGGTATGTTGCCAAGAGCCCATCGTGATTGAAGAGCATCACTTCGTCTGGCGTGAAAAGGAAAAACAAATAATTATTGGTCCGCAGTCCTTCCTGATCAATCTCATCAAAAAAGGAATAACGTTTGTAAGTGTTGCCCTTGCCGTCTTCACCAAATCCAACCACGAATTTTCGTTTCTCATCCCCGGCCTGCGGGTTCTTCAAAAAGGCCCAGGCCTCAGCGGTATGCGGAGGGAGACGAAATTCCAGGGGGTCTTTAAGCATTTTCTTTGCTTGATACGCCTTGAAACCAGATTCTTCTTGAACAATTCGGTCGCGAATCGTCTGATCGCTAAAATGTTTGATCATCACCGTACGGACAAACTGCCTGTAAACCGGATTCGCTAATAAATCTTCCGCGGCAATATACTTAACACCCTTTTCGGTTGCGCTCGGATTGATTCCCTTCGACCAAGTATTGGAAATCGAATTCTTAAAGTAAAGTTTGCCGTTGTGATGCAACATATAAAATTTTAAATCTGGATGGGAAATGGCTGTTAAACGGCTAAAATTGCGAAATTTTCCTCTTCCCGGGCCACGATCAAAAGACTTCACAAGCCCGGATAAATGAAACGTTAAGCTGACTTTCAAATTTTCTAGAGATAAACTTTCTTTTACAATTTCAGGAGTATTGGCCAATTCTTTTTCCGCTTCTCCCATCAAATGATCAAGGGTTTGGATAATCAGATTGTGATCCGCCTCTCCAACCGGTTGAGACGCTGGCTCTTCTACCGCCAATCCCTCAGCAACTTCCGCAGTCGGAGTATCAGGCTTTAACGGAATAACTTCCGGAACTGAACTCGGTTTAACTTCTAAAACAATTGGCGTTGGTTCTGGCAAAGCTGGGTTAGATATGCTCGAATCCACT
>JAHFFS010000160.1 GCA_023247815.1 Candidatus Omnitrophota bacterium | reverse complement strand
TCCCTTTCTCACCGATCCAATCTGCATCCGGGTCCGCTGATACCCTTCCGGGAAGAAATTGACCTTGAAATAGCCGCCAAAACGGCGTAGAAAACCGATCTCTTTCGCGGTATATCGACGGTTAGGATAGATATGGAAATAAATCTCATTCAACGGCTGCTCGGTGGGATTGGTGAACGTGGTTGTTTGGTTGGCGGTCAAAAATTTCCTGTCCGTGTCAACACGGACTTGCATTTCATATCTCGGCGGCTGAGCGGCAAAGACAAAAGACGGGGCCACCCCCCCGAGCAGACAAGCGACAAGGATAAGCGGCCAAATTCTATTCACAATCAAGGATGTGTTTTTAAATCAGGGTTTTGATCAAAAACGCGCTTGTTTTTGAACTGCAGCAAATATTCCTGGAACCGTTGGTCGTTGCGAAGATTTTCCAAATCCTGGTCCTTGGCTAAAAATCGAAAATCATCATAGCCGCCATCGATCGCCAATTTCATTGTCTCAAAGGCCTTATCGACCTGGTTGAGTAAAGAATAACTGCACGACAAATTGTAAAGGATGTAGGGATCTTCCGGCCGCAATTGGGAGAGTTGCTTATCAAGGACCAAACCTTTTTCATGTTGACCGTCCCTGGTGTAACAATCCGCCAAGGCCATCAAGGCCTGAATGAAATCCGGCTTGTGTTCTAAAACCCCTTCATAAAAACGAATTTCAAATTTGAGGTTGGTTTCTTTCATCTCTTCACTGTTTCACTCTTTACTTTTTTGAAGATATCTTTTTATCCGTTTTACAGCTTCCTGCAAATTCTCGTAACTGGAAGCGTAAGAAATTCGGATATACCCTTCACACGACGGGCCAAAGGCCACCCCCGGAACCAGGGCGACCTTTTCCTTCTCTAAAAGATCCTTCGCGAAATCCAAGGACTTCATTCCAGTCTTTTGGATTGATGGGAAAACATAAAATGCCCCTTGCGGGGTATGGCAATCCAGGCCCATTTCATTGAGACTGCTGACCATATATCGACGACGACGATTGTATTCTTTACGCATTTCCGCCACGTCCCGCTGGCCGTATTTCAACGCGTCTTGAGCGGCAATCTGCCCGGTAATGGACGCGCATAACATCGTGTATTGATGGATCTTGGTCATGGCCGCGATGATCTCACGCGGGCCGCAGGCATAACCAATGCGAAATCCTGTCATAGCATAGGCCTTTGAAAAACCGTTGAGATAAATCACCCGGTCTTTCATTCCCGGGAGGGATGAGAGCGGCGTATGATCAAAATCGTAAGTCAGTTCATCATAATCCTCGTCGCTGACGATCAAAAGATCATGCTTTTTCACCACCTGGGCGATCGCGAGCAGTTCCGCTTTGGTATAAGACGTGCCCGTTGGATTCGACGGATAATTGATCATCAAGGCCTTGGTCCCTTTGACCGCAGCTTGATCGATCTGCTGTGCCGTCAATTTGAACTCATTTTTAATGTTGGTCTGTAAATAAATCGGCTCACCGCCGGCCAATTCAACGACCGGCCCGTAAGAAACATACGCTGGCTCCGGAACCAAAACTTTATCCCCAGGATTAAGAAGGGCCCGCATCGCCAAATCCAAGCCTTCACTCACCCCGACGGTGATCAAGATCTCTTCCAAAAAATCATAACTCAACCCATAACGCTTCTGAAGGAATTGCGCGATTTCTTTACGAAGTTCCGGCATCCCTTTATTGGAGGTGTACGACGTAAACCCCTTTTCCAAAGAATGGATGGCCTTCTCGCGGATGTGCCAGGGAGTGACAAAGTCCGGTTCACCGACACCGAGTGAAATGACGTCCTTCATGTTCAAAACCAAATCAAAGAAGGCCCGGATCCCGGAGGGAGCCAATTTTTCTACTATTTTTGAAATTCGATCCTGAGTCACGTGCGTTTTCAATAAGAAATGTTAAGACGTTTTTTCCCGGCACCCTTCTTGAGGATCTGACCATCCTCTTTGTACTTTTTCAAAAGGAAATGCGTGCGGGTGCTGCGCACATGGGCCATCGGAGCCAATTTGGAAGCGATAAAATCGGCAACCGTATTGAGGCTGTCCCCTTCAACCACGACGAGCAAATCATGATCCCCGGAAACAAGATAACAGCTCGTGACCTCCGGAAAATTGTAGATCCTTTCCGCAACACGATCAAACCCGGCATCCTCCTGCGGATCGATACACACCTCAATCAACGCCGTGACCAAGGATCGACGTTCGGGAATCAATTCGGTATTCAGGATCGCCTTGTATTTGACGATCGTGCCATCGGTTTCGTATTTGCTGATCAGCTTTTTAACTTGCGCCACATTTTTTCCGGTCAATTTGGCGATCTCTTCCGGAGTAGCGCGGCCGTTACCCACCAAGACTTCTAAGATCTCGTCCATAACGATTCCTTTCGTGATAAATATTGATACAAAAAATGAAATATTATGAGATTAAAGGACATTATACATGAAGAGCAGTTTTGAACCTATAATTGTGTTCAATTGCAAGTCGCAAGTGACATGTCTCAAGTAACTTGAGACTTGAAACGCGGGTCAATAGAGATTCATATCCTGCTTTTTGGATTTGACTTCTTCCATCAACTGAGAAACCTGGTCACGCAATTTTTGATTTTCCGCGTCCAAAACCATAATTTTATCCATCAGTTCGCGTTTCATGGCAATGATATTCGATGATTGCTGGACAGAATTCCTTGCGGAATCCAGTTCTTGGGTGAGCAGCTTCACTTCGCTTTCCAACTGCCATCGCTCTCGTACGATTTGAGAAGAAACGATCTGGCCGGTCTGCTGCAATTTTTGATTCTCTCGACGAAGGACTTCATTTTTACGCTCCTGCTCGCTCTTTTGCCGCTTGAGCGCGGACGCTTCCTCCTCGAACTGATGGTTTTGCTTAGCCATCTCATCCACTTTTCCCGGCAGCAGCGCCGCCTTTTTTTCCAAACCCTCGATACCGGCTTGCAACTCCTCTTCTTTTTTCTGGAATTCCGTCAGCTGCCCCTTTTTATCTTTAAAGGCCGCGGTCCCTTGGTTCAAAAAATCCTGATACAGTTCTTGTCTCTGCTGGATTTCCGCCGATAACGTTTGTTTCTGTGCTTCCAGAGCTTGCATTTCTTTTTCCGAACCGGCCGCAGCACTTTCCGCCATCGCCAAATCCAGTCTCAGCTTGGCATTTGCTTTTTCAATGCCCTCAACCTCGGCTTTCAAACGCGGCACTTCACTGTTTTCCGGCTGCGCATTTTTAATCTTTTCATCATATGTCGTCTTCAACTTAGCATTGACCTTGCCTTGCTCATCTATGTTCTTCTGCAACTGTTCGATGGATTCTTGCGTCGTGTTTATTTTCTCAGAAAGGATTTTGTACTCTGATTGCAATTTTTGATTTTCCTGCAACAAAAGCTGGGCTTTTGATTTAAGCTGTTCAAGCGACATTTCCCATTGTTGTTCCGGTTGTTGTTGCGGAGGATCTTGCGTGACGGGTCCCTCCTGTCCGTAGGAATAGACCGAAAGAAAGACGGGTGAGAATAAAAGGACTGCTGGTAGAAATCTCTCGATAATTTTTCTCATCGACAACATTATACTTTTTCCTTCGACACCGGGCAAATAGAAAAATTAAGAAAACTCCCCGAACCCCGGGAGTTCAACCCCGGGGGTTCAATCCATTTTTAAGCTGTTCCGTGATCGGGCCGGGCAGACCGTCGGCCACCGACTGTCCGCTCAGATGTGTTACCGGCATGACGCCCAACAACG
>JAHFFS010000015.1 GCA_023247815.1 Candidatus Omnitrophota bacterium | reverse complement strand
AAATCGAAGATCCCATGGTTATGCAATGGTTTGGCCGACAACATCATCGATATCTTGGTATTGAAGAATGGTGGGATGCTGGGGATAAAAATCTTTTGTTCAGCCGATTCAATACGAATTGGGTTTCACCTTTTGCTGATCTTGAATTGAGCGCGATGCGCGAATCTTTACCGGTTGCCGGCCAAGATTCTAAAACCAGACTTTATCTAGATCTCAATGCTTTTTTGGTGTTCCGATCGAGTGGGATAGCTTATGAAGTGGCAGACCATGATGTCGCGGGAAGAAGAATGCACGTTGAGCCTTTTATGAATGAGTTTGTATCTGGCCAAGAGGTCAGCGTCAGTCATGTTGATGCCGTGGTGACTTATGGATGTGCTTCTTGCACGGCTGCCGGGTGGTTAAGAGCGACAGCCGATGAAAATGATCCACGATTGGGTGTACATCATATTTTAACCGGCGGTAATGTTTATGCCGAGCAATCAGCTTTGCAAAGCTGGTCGCAGATTGCTGGCTCGTGGCGCGAGGATACGAAGGACCAGTTACCAAAAGAGATCGTCTTGTTGGTACGAGATGATTTCGTTGACGGCGTTCAGAAAGTGCTTTTGGGCAAAAACGGAGACTCTCCTTTTCCGGCGGAAACGAAGTTTTTGATGATCAGTCGACCTCAAGGGACCACTGCCAGTTTTATGGCGACAAATGATGGTGTGGCCGTAGAATTGCAAGATGCAGAATCAGGACAGACAGTAGCAAAAAAGGTTCTTTTATGGGGCGCGATCAACGAGAAGTTGCAATTTGCAAAGAGTCCGGTCGTGGAGATGGATGTTAAGGAAATCGAAGGCAGTGATCCCTTTATGTTGGGAGAAGACAGTACTGGAAGTTTTGAAGCTCAGAATTTAATAGTCCAACAGACATTGAGCTCCGTAGAAGATAATGGTGATTTGATGTTTTATAATCAATTCCCCTTGTATAGGGACTTGTTGAAGAAATTGATCGATCAGCGGATTTTTGTCAGCAACGTATTTGATCCCGAAAATATTGTTTTTGGGAAAAAGTCTGCCAAGGGAAAGTCCAAGGCATGGTTGAAAAAAGTAGGGGGCGTTGAGGCTTTCGTTGGCAGCCGGGAAGAGTTGGCGGCAAAGTATTTTGATTTGCTCATGTCAGGTTATGAAAAATACCGTTGGGCGGAACTGGATGACAGAGGATTGATTAAGCGCTTTTTGTGGAACGCGATGTACGGTCTCACTGAGGGACGATTTTTTGAATCAGACGCGGATGCCCCGGTAGCGGTAAGGCTGGGTATTGAAGAAGCTGTTTTTAAATTGGGGCTGACCGAGACACAGGTAAAAAAAATGATTGATGTTGTCAGTCGTAAAATCAAAGATGGTGTCGACGAGTCTGGACGGTCTTTGTTTTATGCCTTGGAACAGGGGGGAGAGCTGCGTTTAGAAGATGAAGAATTAGGAACAGTGGTTTTGAAAGCAACAACCTATCAAGGTGCCGCCCCGGAAATGATACCATATGATTATTCAATTCATTCACCATCGAATGTACAACCAAGCGAGAAAATAACTGTTGATCAAAATGGAATCATTGGATTTGAGCCAACTGAAGTGCAATTGCGGGGAGGAATGTATCTTAAGGAGGCTGTTCATGAGAAGCAACTTATGGAAGATGCCCGATCGCGTAAACTCAAAGTGCCTTTGGCCATTGGCGTTGGCGAATTTACTGGGAAACAGATGCGTTTCCAGGGGCAGAGGGTTGGTTTTGTCATTGAATTGGTGCCATCCTTTAAATCTGATGAAAAGGATAGCCTTCGTGAAAGATATCTAGATCGGGTTAAGAAGATTTGGGATGCTACCAGTGGTCAGTCGGAGTTAATCCAACAACAATTAGTGGATGATAGCGCTGATTTTCAGCAGGCGGCAAGGCTTTTAAGAAAGCTGCATGATCAGGGAATGATCCACGGCCATCCGCATGATGGGCAATTTCATATCACTGAGAGTGGAGCTGCTTATCTATCTGATTTTGAGAGTGCCAAATCAATTCAAAGAAATGGTTTGGGCCCGGAAGAATTTATTTTTTGGGTCATGGAAGATTTTCGTAAGTTTTTTTTCAGTGCCTTTGCTCGCTATGCGCCTGATTTTGATTTTTTCAGCTATGAAGAATATGTGAATGATTTTGGACAGGGAGTGTCTCCATTAAAGGAGTTGATCGCCGCCTATTTTGGGGAGGGGTTTATAAATCCTGCTGAATTAAATGAATTTTTGGATAATATTCCGGAAAGGGAAATTTATGAATTTTTAAAAGAATGGGAAAGCAACAAGTTAGAAGGCCGGCAGGTTAGGGGGGTTATTGAAAGCTGGTCGGGGCAGTTTGCCATAGCGCGGTTTTTATCTCAAGCGGCCAACCAAGCCTATGCTGAATTTAAGAAACTCCAGGAAAAATCTAAGTGGATAGATATCTTCATCCATGAGTTTGCGAATTTGAGTAGTAATTGGTATTTCAACGCAGAGTTGGATGTTATGAAACTGCTTGATGCAGAGTCGAAGCAGAGTTTGAGCGAAAATATAGCCAATATTCCAAATGAGTTCAGAGCGTTATCTATCATTCTAGAGACGCGGGGCAAAGAATCCGCCATTGCCTATGTTGAGGATATGAAAGTTAAATTGAGAGACAGGGTTTTGACAGCAAGAAAGATCGTTGAAGAACAGCGGACAAAGATTTTGGAAAATAAGCCGAGCGCGAAAAATGATATTGATGGGTTTATCGATAGTTCCAATCGACTGATTGAAACTCTGGAGCAAGGTATCAGCGAGGTCGTTAAAAAGGAAGTGGATTTGAATGAGATCATTGATAGTTCAATTGATCGAAGAATTATTTTTGCTAAAGGAATTCAGTATGACGACAGTGGGGTTGATCAACATCTGCCCAAGGTTAGGGCTGATGGACAGAAACTCCGTCAGGCGCTGCTGAACCTGGTTAAAAACGCCATTGAGGCTATTGGGCCGGACGGCGAAGGAGGAAGGATTTCCGTGTCGGCAGCAACGACCACGGACCGTTTTGTTGAAATCAAGATTGCCGACAACGGGCCGGGAATTTCTCAAGAAGATCTCCCACATATATTTGAACCATTTTATACCACCAAAGGGGAAGAAGGTACCGGTGTTGGTTTATACATCACCAAGAAAAATATTAAAGGACATGGTGATGGCGCAGATCTATTAGTCGAAAGTGAAGAAGGGAAAGGAACGACGTTCACAATCAAACTGCGGATGACGAGACCTGTTCATGATTCCGAATCAAGTGAAGCAATGCCAGCACGAGTCCGTGACAACGCCTTTTTGTCCTCAACAGATCCATCAAGTCTAACTCAGTCCAGATTAGAGAACCGTGCCCCAGGAGGGATTGATCTGAATCCCAAATACATCCAATGGAAAACCCGAAATGAAAAGTTTTTTAACCCAAAGACACCGACGAAGTTGATAGAAAATATTTCTATTGAACACGCCTGCCCCATCATTTTTGATATCCGTGCCTTAACAAATTTTTATCAGTTTTGGGGAACCCCTTCCTTAAACTAAAAATTTTTGGGAAAGCAGTTAAAAAGAACCATTTTTTATGTATAATATTTTTGTACATGAAAAAATTATTCCTATTGCTTTTCGCTGCTTTGCTTTTGACCGTGCCTCTTGTGGCCGCAGAGGAAACGCCCGTCCAGCTTCAGCTGACGATGCAATCCGATAAACGCGTTTATCTTAAAGATGAACCGATCTGGGTCAGGTACACCATTACCAATTATTCAAAGTCAGATGTGATGATCGCCAAGGTTTCGGTCTCCGATGAGATGGTTTTTGCCAAAGAAGGCGCCGCAGCACCTTTGGTTCTCTCCGCCGAAGGGTATATCCCGGAGCAGGAGTCGGGATACGTCATCTTAAAGCCCGGCGAATCCATCGACCGTAAAGGTAATCTCAAAACGATCGACGCGTTTGGCGATGGAATCGGAAAATGGGAGTTTCAGATCACCGAGACCTATGATTACGCAAGGACACTTTTTCCAACAGCTTTTTCCGGCAAGCTGATTTCCAATATCCTCACCATCATCATTACCGAAGAAATCAAATAATTATTTTTACTTCTTTTTTTCTTCTTCCTTTTTTTCACCTTCCAGAATCGAAGGTTTTTTCGTCATTGAGGAAAGCTTAGAGACTTCCTGAAGAAAATGGGCGGTATCGATCGGCTTTGCGATAAAGCCATCGGCACCGGACGCGAGGAAGGATTCCTGCATGTTTTTACGCGCGGAGATAACAAGGATGGGGATGTATTTGGTGGCATCGTTTTTTTGAAGTTCCTTAAAAAGTTGGTAACCTCCCATTTCCGGAAGGACCACGTCGGTGATAAGAAGATTGGGCTGTTCTTTCTTGGCCTGATTTAAAGCCGCTGGCGCGTTGTCAAAGGCTTTGATCTCGAATTTGGATTTCTCGAGGAGACTTTTAATCAGTTCGCGCGTGGTTGGATCATCTTCGACCAGCACAATTTTCTTGCCGGTGCCGTCGATTTCCTTTTTCGGTTCTGCTTTTACTTCCGGCGGGGTTGGGGCGCTGGCTTCGGGCTTTTTTTCTTCTGGGTGCGACATGGATTTTATTATACTATCTCGATGGGTGAATTCACTATTTTTATCAAGAAATACAGAATGTGAAAATTGGCATTGTCCGACCCGGATGCTGTCAGTAGAATGAGGTCATGCCGCAAAAAAGACAACTCACCAACCGATATTTGCTCATGGCCTGTCTCGCCCTGCTTTTGTTAGGCAGTATGATTGCTTATCACAACAGTTTTGCGGGTACCTTCATTTTTGACGATCATACGGCGATTACCGACAACGGAAAAATCCGTTCCTTGGCGTGGCCCTGGCAGTTTTTGCAAAACGAGCGACGACCGTTTTTATATTTGACGTTCGCGTTGAATTATGCCGTTGGGCAACTGGACCCATTTGGTTATCACGTCGTGAATTTGGGGATCCATCTCTTGGCAGGGATGTTGCTATTTGGCATCATTTATAAAACATTGACGCGTTATCTGGCGCGCTTGTTTTCTTCTCGGGAAGCAATGGGCTTAAGTCTGTCGGTGGGTCTTTTATGGCTGCTGCATCCGGTCCAAACGGCCAGTGTGACGTACCTCGTCCAGCGCGCGGAATCACTGTCGGGTATGTTTTATTTTTTGACTGTTTTTTCGGCCATTCATTTTTTCCATGATCAAAAAAAACGCTGGCTGATTACTGCCGGAATGAGTTGCCTTCTGGGCGGGTTAACCAAAGAGGTGATTTTTACCGCTCCGCTGGTCATTCTGCTTTATGACCGCGCGTTTGTTGCAAAATCGTTTCGCGAATCATGGCGACGGCATCAGACGCTTTATGTTGTTCTTTCCATGACCATGCTCGTGATGATGACTCTGCTTTTGAGCACCCAGCCGGAGGCTGTCCCTACCGCCGGGTTTGGTTTCAAAGGCACTAGCCCTTGGCAATATTTGCTCAATCAGAGCAAGTCCATTTGCCAATATCTCAAACTGAGTATTTGGCCGCAGCCGTTGATCTTTGATTACGAATGGCCGGTCTTAGGAGTGGCGAAGTTATGGCCGTTTGTCATGTTTTTTTTAGTTATGTTGTCGTCTGCGATCATCGTTTATAGCAAAAATTCTATATTAGGCTTTGCGGCTTTAAGTTTTTTCATCCTCTTGTTGCCGTCTTCCAGTTTTATCCCGTTGAAGGATTTGGTTTTTGAACACCGTCTGTATTTGCCGATGAGCAGTGTCGTCATTTACTTTGTTTTTGGTGGATGGTGGTTGCTGCGACAAATCGTAAAATCCAATAGCGTTCGAACGTTTTTAGGGGTTGCTTGCGTGTTCGTTGTTGCCGCGGGTTTTGGCTGGCTGACCTATCAACGTAACAAGGATTATCGCAGCGAATTCATCATGTGGCAGGATACCGTGCAAAAGATGCCGGAGAATTCCCGCGCGTATAACAATTTGGGTAAAGAGTTTTTAGAAATGGAAAAGGTCGATGAAGCGATTCCTTATCTGAAAAGGTCGGCGCAGTTGAATCCAACTTATCCGGATTGTTATGTCAATCTCTGTACCGCGTTTTCGAAAAAAGCGCGGTTTGACGACGCTTTGGCTTATTGCCGAAAGGCCTTAGACATTGCCCCTGATTACGCGGTGGCGCACAATAACCTGGGTGCCACCCTTTCAAGCCTGGGGCGATTTGAAGAATCGATTGAGCATTTTGAAAAAGCCCTTGCGCTGGGTTTTAGAGAACCGGGAGTTTATCTTAACCTCGGCATTGCCCAGGCGCAGACCGGCCAGCCTTATCGCGCGATCAAAAGTCTTGAGCAATCCCTCCGATTGGATCCGCAGTCACAAGACGCCCGCGTTTATATCCAGCAAATCAAAGAAAAATTAGCGCAAGAAAAGCCGCGTTAAGCCATTCCCACAAATTTTCTCCTGAAAGCGTTTTCCTGAAATTGAGAAATTTTTAACTAAATTCTCTTCGGGGGTCGTATCTCCTAGTACAAATATCTTATACTTTGTTAAAGAGGGGAGGGGACTGTCCCCAGGAGATATTCTTTGATAAAAAAAATGATAAAACCAAGGATTTTTAAGATACTTGATATTGGTATCTTATTTTTCTTTTTCTTTACCAGCTGTGGGATTGTCCCACCCGCGCTTGGTCAGACGGTCCTTGGACTTCCACAGCCCGGAACCAGGGTTTCATTAAGTCAGGCCTATCAACCGGTGATTATTCAAGGTCTGCGGGTCCATCCGGAAAATCCCTTTCTGTTTGATTTTTATGTCGATGGCGGGGATGCTGGTCTTAAAGGCGCGGATTTGCAGATCGATTCCGAAAGATTGATCAAATATTTTTTGGCGGCGCTGACTGTCCCGGAAGAAGAGGTGTGGGTCAACCTCTCGCCCTACGAAAAGGACCGGATTGTTCCTGACGAACTTGGTCAGACCGATATGGGGCGTGACATGCTTGCCCAGGATTATTTGTTAAAGCAGATCACTGCCTCATTGGTTTATCCGCAAGAGGTTTTGGGAAAGAGTTTTTGGGACAAAGTTTATAAGCTCGCCTATGAGCGTTATGGCACCATCAACCTTCCGATCAACACGTTTAATAAGGTTTGGATTGTTCCGAAAAAGGCTGTTGTTTATGAGCATGACGGCCAGGCCTTCATTTTAGAAAGTTCTTTGGAGGTGATGCTTGAGGAAGACTATTTGTCGCTCAAGCAGAACCGCAAAGATAAAGATTTAGGAGCAGATCACGTCGATGATCAAGGGGTGAAAGAACTCAATCAAATGTCATCTCAAGTTGTTCGTGAGGTCGTTTTGCCGGTCTTGGAAAAGGAAGTGAATGAAGGAGAGAATTTCGCGCCGCTGCGACAGGTTTATCATTCGCTCATCTTGGCGGCCTGGTACAAACGAAAATTGAGGGAGAGTGTGATCAATCACATTTATGCTGATCAGAAAAAAATCGCCGGCATTGATATCGACGACAAACAGATGAAAGATAAGATTTACCAACAGTACTTAGCGGCGTTCAAGACCGGGGTTTATAATTTTATCAAAGAGGAATATGACCCGCAGCAGCAGGCGACCATCCCGCGCAAGTATTTCTCTGGCGGAACGTCGTTGAATTTTTTAAAAGATCGTGCCGACCGGCTTGAGACCTTGGGCCGCGAAGCGGCCTTGGCTTCAAACAAATATCGTTATGTTCTGCAACGTTTTACCAATTCCGGTTTGTATGAGATCAAAACCATCCTGGCAGATAAAAAAAATAAGCTCAAAAAGGCCTTTCAGCTTTTCACCCAGCAGAATTTGCCTAGCTCGCGAAATCTGTTTACAAAGGGAGCTTTGTTAACTGCTATTTTCGTCGGCTTGACCGCCCAGGAACTGCAGGCAGGCGAACGGTCTGATAAATCTATTTTTCAGAAACTACCATCAGTGATTCGTCATGCCAAGGTTTATCCGGCCTGGGGGCCAGATATGAGAGGGTTCGTTATCGTCATTCCTTTTGGGAAAACTCGGCAGGGAAAGGCTATCGTCGAGTATGATTCGAAGGTTTGGAACACGTCAGGCAATTGGGTTGCGGTTGGGGCTTTAGCCGGTCTTACGGTATTTATGTCGGAGCAATTGGATAATGACAACGACCGTTTAGCGTATTATTTGAATGTCGGAATGTCAGTGGCAGGAGCCGCGATCCGCGGGATTCATGACGAACAAAGTCTCAGAGAGGCTATGATTAACGTAAATGGACATGTTTTGAGAGGAAGTTTAGAACTCTTCATGAGGATGACGTTCAGTGGGAAAGGATCAGAAGGAAACCTGACTAGTTCCACGTCGAGCATTTTTATCAATAGTCAAGGGTTGCTGGAAGATCCAGATATGACGACGAAAGAAAAAATTTTTGCTATAGCTGGTTTTGAGAAGGATTCTTCTTTTAATTTTGAGCCGCCAACGCAATCTTCAGCATCAGGCTTCACGGACAGTTTCAGTTTGGACGATTTTGGTCAGCCGTTGAAGAATTCGTCTGGGAAGGATGGGACATCGGATATGTTTTCATATAAGCCTTTAACACTGAGCGGAGTTGTTAACGATGATAAGGAATCAGATATTTTTTCTCAGACCGATAGCGCCAGTGATTTGCAATTGATGACCATTGAAGTCAAAGAAGGATTCAATGCGGCGGAAGATGTCATGCCGCAATTATCTCCCGACGATCAGCAGGCGTTAACGGATTTGGCCGTAAGGGATCCGGAGAAATTTAAAGAGGTTATAGAGGCCGTGAAGGCAGGAATAGGACAGGTCAGTTTTTATATTGAAAAAGAAAAACCAGTTACCACAGATGCTTTTTTGTTGGGGAAAGACGCGGTCCATGCTGTCGCGCCGGCCGCGGTGATAATCTCGTCGCAAAAAACTGATGTCGGTGGTATCGACTTCAATGCTGAAAGGGTCAATTTGGAAGTGCGAAATCAGGGCGAGCCGATTAAGTTCAGTCAGCAGGGGGTAGAAAATTCGACCGTGGAAGGATTTTTACCCGTTATCATTGGCATTACGCCGGCCGTGGATTTGCCGTTTGTTTTGGGGCTATCGGCATTTTCGGAAAACGGACCGCCATAAATCAGTGAAACTGTAAAATGTTTATTACCAATATGTTATGAATCTGTGCTATACTTTAATTAGCAGACTGTGTTATTGATGCCACTGGAGTGTTGTGACAAGGAGGTGGTTGTCGTGAAAGGCCGTGACGACGCTTTTAAAGAATATTTGAAAAAGGTGCAGAGCATCGAAGACGATCAATGCTGGATCTGCGGCAAAACACCGGATGTGATTAAGGCCGAGTTTTATGAACGGATGAAAGATCCCCCCGAGGGCATGGAACATTTGACCATTGATGACATCCTCATCATGACGTATAAAACCAAACATCCGCTGTGCGCGTCTTGTTATTTTACGATCAAACAGAACCCTGGTTTGATCCGCGAAGTTTTAGAAAAACCGGATAACGAGATCTGGTGATTTCAAAATCACCTTGAAGATTGTGTTCTGATTGCTATAATACTGACTTATTCAATGGCTGTTCACGTTAAGACTAAGACGCAATTTTTATGCAATTCATTTCCAAGACATCCAAAGCGCATCTCGTCGATAAAATCATCCCGGAGTTAACGTCGGATCTGCAAGGGGAATTTGATTTGGCCATCCTTTTTGTCACTCCCAAAAAACAAGACGAAGTCAAGGGAATCGTTGAGCAGCTGAACGCCAAACTTAAAATTAAAAATTTTTTTGGCTGCACCGCGGCCGGGATCATCGGTAATGATGAGGAGATCGAAGATTTCGCCGGGGCGAGTTTATTGCTAGCCCGTCTGCCAGAGGTCAAGATTTATCCTTATTTTATCGACGACGGCCAGTTAGAAGGTTTGCAAAATAACAATGATTGGTATGAATTTTTCGATGTCTATCCAAACGAAAATCCGGTCTTTTTGACTTTGCCTGATCCTTTCAATTTTGATATGGAACGCTATTTGAAGGGGATGAATGCCGCTTATCCCAATTGTAGCATTTTTGGCGGGTTGGCCAGCGGCACCGCGTCACCCAACGGCAATACGATGATTTTGAATAATCAATATTTTACGCAAGGAGTCATCGGCTGCGCCTTGGTTGGAAATATCAAGGTCGATACTGTGGTCTCGCAGGGCTGCCGTCCGGTGGGGGAGACCTTCATTGTGACCAAGGTTCAGGACAATGTTGTTTATGAACTGGCGGGCAGGCCGTTTCTTGAGGTCGCCAAAAAGGTCTTTGAGAAGGCGAGCGATCGCGATAAAAGACTCGCCCAGCAAATGCTATTTTTAGGCATTGCCATGGATGAATATAAGCAAGACCTGAAGCGCGGAGATTTTTTGATCAGAGGGGTGATGGGCATTGATCAGGCGACTGGTGCCGGCATTGTTGCTGATCATGTTAAGCAAGGGCGGACCGTGCAGTTCCATTTGCGCGACGCCCAGACCGCGACCGAAGATTTGATTGAGATGTTAGCGTGTTACCGAAAACAATTTCCTAACCAACAGCCTGCCGGTGCTTTGCTTTTTTCCTGCAATGGGAGGGGCCAACACCTTTTTAATGAATTGAATCACGATATCCGGATCATCCAAAATCATCTGGGGCCGGTGCAGGCGGCTGGTTTTTTTTGCGCCGGTGAGATCGGCCCGATCAGCGGAAAAATTATTTGCACGGCTTTACCGACAGCATCGCGTTGTTTTACCCGCAGAAGGTGGGGGACAGTCCCTAAAGGGACAGCCCCCGTTGTCACCCGCTATCTCAGCTTAATTCTTTCAGCCAGCCACCACAGCTTTACTTTTCCTGAGTATTCTGATATAACTAAAATTCATTTTAATAAAATATGTCAGTGCTTGTTTGATCTGATAGAATTTAAGGTAACTTTGCGCCTGCACTTGTCATATCCGAATAAAATTTAAGGTAGCAAGTACTGCGCGAATTGCTCAAGATGATTGTTTGTTAAACTGAAGGTTATTCTTTGCGCCTGTACTTGTCATATCTGAATAAAATTAAGGTAGCAAGTACCGCGCGAATTGCTCAAGATGATTGTTTGTTAAACTGAAGGTTATTCTTTGCGCCTGTACTTGATTGGCTGGATAAAAGAAGGTGGAAACAAGTACTTCGGGCAAAGCTTTTCTAAATCAAATTAAGGTAACTTTGCGCCTGTAGCTCAGGTGGATAGAGCATCTGCCTTCTAAGCAGAGGGTCGTACGTTCGAGTCGTGCCAGGCGCATTCTTCTGGATGATTGTCTTTTATAATTTGTGGTAATGCGCACGCGTTGAATTTTTTCTAAGCATTGAGAGGAAAATTCAAGTGCAGGCGTATTTTTTTGATGGACGTCTTGTATAATTTGTGGAAAGCGCACGTGTTGAACTTTTTCTAAGCATTGAGAGGAAAATTCAAGTGCAGGCGAATGTTGAATTGATGGATCGTTGAAACTGTTCACCCTAAACGAAGCATGAAAAGATTCAGTGATTTTTCTTTTAAGCGCGAACGAATTTTTGACATTGTCTGCATTCTTGTTTACGCCGTTCTCACTTTGCTCCTCGTCTTACATCATGAGCCCTGGCGTGATGAGGCCCAACCTTGGCTCGCTGTTCAGAAATTTGGATTTTTTGAACTGTTTTTTAAATATCTCTTCGGGGCAGGCTGTCCATTCCTGTGGTTTTTTTTGATATTTCCTTTGGCCAAATTGGGTTTTCCCTATCATTCCATGTTGGTTCTCAACTGGGTCATTGCCTTCGGCGCGGCGGGCCTGTTTGTTATCAAAGCGCCGTTCCCACGGATTTTTCGATATTTATTCATTTTTTCTTATTATATGTTTTTTGAATTTGCCGTTATCGCGAGAAATTACGCGTTAACAACTCTTTTTTTATTTATCGTTGCATCCCTTTATAAGAAACGGCATGAATCCATAGGCATTTATTGTCTTTCCCTTTTTTTATTATTCAATACCCATTATTTCCTGTTCCCATTGGCCTCGGCGTTGTTCAGTCTGCTCATTTACGAAACGATCAAGAGAAAGTCTTTCAGCAGAAAAACGATCGTGTCTTTGTGTTTTGCTTTCCTGGGAGGGCTCCTGGCCTTTCTGCAGGGAACGATATTGCCGAGCGATTTTGCATCATCCGGGTTTATGCGGCAGCCGGAGATCATGAACATCCTTAACCCTATCGCACTGTCGCTTTTCCCGGTGCAATGGAACGTTTCAATAGAGATATCGGTCCTTATCGGGATTGTTTTGTTGGTTGTTCTCTTCATTTATTTATCGCGAAAGCTGAGCGTTCTTTATCTCTACTTGGTAAATCACTTTTTTTTGTTCATCCTTTTTATGTACTTTTATCCTGGTGATTTGAGGCATTTTGGCTTGGTTCTTATGATGATTTTATTCTTTCTCTGGATCGAAACTTATCATCCGTCGTCCCAAGTCCAGTTTTTGTATAAGCTGCCTTATCAATGGATCAGAAACAGCATTTTATTGATTTTGATTTTCAGCTTCATTTGTTCTTTTCGGGCTTCTCGAACCGCGGGTTTTTGGGAGTGGTATGGTGCTTTTTCAGGATCCAAGGGGGCGGCGAAAAGTATCGA
>JAHFFS010000159.1 GCA_023247815.1 Candidatus Omnitrophota bacterium | reverse complement strand
GTTACGCCTTTGACGCCGGCTTACCAGCGTTTCGCAACGCAGTATCTGAATGGTTCAGGCGACGATTTTCCGTTGAGCTTGACCCTAAAACTGAAATTTATCCTCTGATTGGTTCAAAAGAAGGGCTGGCCCATCTGCCTTTAGGGATCATCAACCCTAAAAATAAAGTGGCTCTGACCGATCCAGCCTATCCAGCCTACCAGGCCTCAATCATTTTTGCTGGTGGACGGATCATCCATATTCCCTTAAAAGAAAGCCAGGATTTTCTTCCCGATCTAAAAAAAATCGAAGAATTGAAAGACATCAAAGCCATGTATGTCAATTATCCCAATAATCCAACCGCGGCAACCGCGACCAAGGAATTTTATGTTGAGCTCGTTCGCCTGGCGAAAGAAAAGGGGATCATCCTCATTTCTGACATGGCCTATTCGGAAATTTATTTTGACGGACAGAAACCAATCAGCATTTTAGAGATCGAAGGGGCCAAGGATGTGGCCATCGAGTTTCATTCCTTATCAAAAACTTACAATATGACCGGTTGGCGAATCGGCTGGGCCTGCGGAAATCCAGACCTGATCGCGATTTTATCGACGGTAAAAACCAACTTTGACTCTGGGGTTTTTCAGGCCATCCAAGTCGCGGGTATCGCGGCCCTCAACACCCCTGATGAAGAAATCAATGATCTGCGCCTTATGTACGAAGAACGCCGCGATTGCCTCATCAACGGGTTACGTTCCATCGGCTGGAAAATCCCCGCGCCCAAAGCAGCTTTCTACGTCTGGGGCAGGATTCCCAAAGGATTTTCTGATTCGATCCAAACGTCCAAAACCTTTTTAGAAAAAGCTGATATTGTTGCCACACCAGGTGTGGGTTTTGGAAAAAGCGGGGAAGGGTATATCCGCATGTCAATCACGGTCAGCAAAGACCGCTTAACCGAAGCGGTCAGCCGGTTGAGCAAAATCCTTTAAAGCCGATGCCAATCGTTTACCTTGGCTTAGGTTCAAATCTCGGCAACCGCGAAGCCAATATCAACGCGGCACTAAAAAAATTGGGCGCTGCCGGGATAACCATTGAAAAGACAGCTGCCTTCCTGGAAACAGAACCCGTCGGTGGTCCGGCGCAAGGCAAATTCATCAACACCGTAGCCAAGGCTTGCACCAAACTCTCGCCGGAAGAAATATTAACGCAAATTCAAACCATTGAAAAATCTTTAGGCCGAGTGCGCGGCGTTAAAAACGGCCCAAGAACCATTGATATCGATATTTTACTGTATGACCAGCTAAAAATAAAAAAGCCCAATCTGACGATCCCGCACCCACGTATGAAGGAACGCGAATTTGTGATGACGCCTTTAAATGAAATCGCGCCAAACATGATTAAAAAAACGCACATCTTCAAAAAAATTCAAAGCCTAAGAAACGAGTTAAAAAAAATTCGTTTGCGAAACCAATGCATCGGCTTTGTCCCGACGATGGGGGCATTGCACCAAGGTCACCTTTCCCTGATCCAAAAATCCGTTAAAGAAAATGATATTACGGTCGTCAGCATTTTCGTCAACCCGCTGCAGTTTGGACCGTCCGAAGATTTTAAAAACTATCCTCGAAATATCAAAATGGACCAATCTTTGGCAAAACAAGCAGGGGCTGATATCATTTTTATTCCCAACGAAAAAGAAATGCTAAAATCCACCCAGTTGACTTATGTCGACGTTGAAAAGCTCACACAAGGATTATGCGGGGCTTTCCGTCCTGGACATTTCCGTGGGGTCACAACCATCGTTGCCAAACTGTTAAACATTGTTCAGCCCCATTCCTTATACCTGGGCCAAAAGGACATTCAGCAGGCCGTGGTCATCCAAAAAATGACTGATGATCTCAATATCCCAGTCAACATACGAGTCTGTCCCACTGTCCGTGAAAAAGATGGGTTGGCCATGAGTTCACGAAACCAATATTTGTCGTCAACGCAAAGACAAGAGGCTGCTATCCTTTATCAAGCGTTGCGGTTGGGACAACAACTCATTGAAGCTAAAGAGACCGTAGTGAGTAAAATTTTGAGTCGGATGCGCGAAAAAATCACAAAGAGCGGCTCGGTGAAAATCCAATATCTGGCCTGTGTTGATCCCGCGAATTTAGAACCGCTCAAAACCATCAATATAAATGCGTTATTGGCTGGCGCGGTTTGGATGGGAAACACGCGCCTCATTGACAACATCAACGTTCACGCGATATCACGAAAAAACAAATGAACATATATCATCCTCTCAAATTAGGAATTTTAGGTTGCGGTGCCATTGGCTCACGGATCGCATTGAGTACAAAAAAGGAACTCAAAGGGTTATGCCGAGTTTCCGGTGTCCATGACATCCATTTAGAAAAAGCCCAAGATCTCGCGAAAAAACTTAAAGGAATGAAGTTGGTCAAAGAGACCTTTCCCTCACTGATCATGGGCTCTGATCTCATCGTCGAAGCAACCGGCGCAAGTGATGTCCGTCGATTGATTGGACTGGCTTTGCAAAGAAAAAAGCATGTCCTGTGCATGAGCGTTGGAAAGATCATTGATCCTCGACAGCTCGTCCGTCTAGCAAAAATGAACAATTGTCGACTCATGATCCCCTCCGGCGCCATCGGCGGAATTGACGCTTTTAAAGCCGCGAGTCTCGTCGGTGTTGAAGAAATTGTCTTGACCACAAAAAAATCCCCCAACAGCCTCGAGCAAACCGATTATTTAAAAAATAAAAAAATTTTCTTGTCGAGGATTAAAAAAAACACTATCATCTTTGAAGGCAACGTCGAAGAGGCGGTGAAATATTTTCCAAAAAACATCAACGTCGCCGCGACGTTGGCATTGGCAACACAAGCAAAGGAAAAAATTAAGATTGTGATCATGGCCTGTCCGAACCTCAAAAATAACATTCATGAAATCAAAATGAGCGGTGAACAGGGAAGCATTCTCTGTCGGAGCGAAAATCGAATTTGTCCGGACAACCCAAAAACAAGTTATCTCGCGGTCCTTTCCGCGATCCAGACGATCAAAGACTTTTGTACCGGCTGCAAAGTCGGAACATAATTCAAATCAGGCAATCATTTGCCATTTCAGAAAGGGGGTGAAATCATGGTTAAGAAAGTCGCTAAAGTAGGTATCAAAAAGCAAAAAGGTTACCTTTACTTCGTTGATAAGAAAGGTGATGTGTCTTGCGCCCAAATGGCCCGAGGGAATAAAAAGGGTGGAAAACCGCAAAAGGTGGCTACGGTTGGCATCAAGAAGGAAGCGGGGTTTCTTTATTTCATTGACAAGAACGGTGACATCTCCTGCGCGAAAATGGTGCGCGGCGGTACAAAAAAGAAGGCTACCGCTCGTCGTGCTACAACAAAGCGCAGTGCTGCTACTAAAAAGAAAGCATCAAAGAGGAAGTAACTTCCGTTTTTTCCGAAATAACCCCTGTATAAAATGTTTTATACAGGGGTTATTTCACTTACCCGTCAACATTTGAACCACATCATCCATTCGAGCCCATCCTCATGGTGAAAAACGCATGACATCGGACTATATCATCATCCGTGGCGCCCGGGAACATAACCTTAAGAACATCAATCTTAAAATCCCGCGCAATCAATTTGTTGTCATTACCGGTTTGAGCGGTTCTGGAAAATCTTCGTTGGCCTTTGACACCATTTACGCTGAGGGGCAACGGCGTTACGTTGAAAGCCTGTCGGCCTACGCGCGGCAATTTTTAGAGCAACTGCAAAAGCCGCAATTGGAATCGATCGAAGGTCTTTCTCCAACGATATCGATCGAACAAAAAACAACC
>JAHFFS010000158.1 GCA_023247815.1 Candidatus Omnitrophota bacterium | reverse complement strand
TATGGTGGGGGTGTTGCAGCAGGTGGCCGATGGGGTTTACGACGAGAATATCGTTAAGTTGGCGGATTGGATCAAGCGCGCTGAGCGGCCGGTCTACCTTCGCATCGGCTATGAATTTGATTTGCCGGACAATCATTATGATCCGGCACTCTTTGTCGCTGCTTATCGTCATATCGTCGACAAATTCAAGGCACTGGGAGTGGATAATGTCAATTATGTTTGGCATTCTTATTCATTTTTGCGCGTTGATCATCCTTTCATGGGGTGGTATCCGGGCGATGATTACGTCGACTGGTTTGGGATCTCGTTTTTTGAGGCCTATAATTTTGGCAATATGGAACGGATCGCGAAATTCGCTCAAGAGCACGGCAAACCGTTGATGATCGCCGAGGCCAGCCCTTTTTACTCGGGAACTACACAGGGAGAGAAATCTTGGAACATGTGGTTTCGCCATCTTTTTCGCTTTATCGAAAAAAATAACGTCAAGATCGTTTCTTATATCAACTGCGATTGGGACGACTTATCGATGTTCGCGGCCAAAAAATACGGTGATGCCCGCATCCAGAGTAGTCCTGCAGTCTATCAACGCTGGATCGAAGAAATCAAAAAGGATCAGTATCTTCACGCCTCCCCGAATTTATTTAAGACCTTAGGCTACCATCCTTTCCCGCGTCCCTAGCCTGGTTCCGGTGACTTTCGTTGACACCCTTATGCTTTTTCTATATAATCCGTAGTCATAACAATACTAGAAAAAATAATTTTTAATTTGGGCGCGGAGTGAATTTTACGATCATTTTCTTCATGACCCGTCGGGTTTCTCATCATGGACGTTGACGAAATAAAACTGATCAGATTAGAAAAACTCAAAAAATTAAAAGAGCTTAACATGGCTCCGTTCGGTGGCAAGTATGTGACGTCGAGCAGCATTGCTGAGGCCTTAGCGAGTTTCAAAGACGAGCAAAAGGTCTGTTTGGCCGGAAGGCTTTTGGCCGTGCGCAGTCATGGCAAGGTGATTTTCGGTGATCTTGAGGATCAAACGGCAAGGATCCAGCTTTTTATCAAGATCGACGACAAAGACTCATTATTGACCCAGGTTTGTCAGGCCTTGGACATTGGTGACATCATCGGCGTTGCGGGTGCTTTGTTTATAACTAAGACTGGTCAGCAAAGTGTCCGTGTGGCCGAGATCAAGTATTTGTCAAAGGCACTCATGTCACTGCCAGAAAAATGGCATGGCTTAAAAGATGTTGAGTTGCGCTACCGTCAACGTTATGTGGATTTGATTGTCAATAAACCGGTCCGTGATTTGTTTGTCAAACGCAGTCAGATCATTTCATCGATCCGTTCGTTTTTGGATGAGCGCGGGTTTCTCGAGGTGGAAACCCCGATGTTGCAGCCCATGGCCGGAGGGGCCAGGGGCCGGCCGTTCAAATCCAAGCACAACGCCTATGACATGGATGTGTTTTTAAGAATAGCACCGGAGTTATACCTTAAGCGTCTTTTGGTTGGCGGTCTGGAAAGGGTCTATGAAATCAACCGCAATTTCCGTAATGAAGGGATTTCGACGAGGCATAATCCGGAATTCACCATGCTCGAACTTTATCAGTCTTACGGAGATTGCGGCGACATGATGGCTTTAACCGAAACCATGGTCAGTTCTTTGGCAAAAAAAGTAACAGGTTCTTATCAAGTGACTTACCAGGGCAAGGAAATTGATTTTACCCCTCCTTGGGAGCGGCGATCTTTTGCTAAGTTGGTCAAAGATCGTTTTGATATCAATCCAGAAGATCCTGTCAACGCGATGCTGGATAAAGTCAAGGCGCACAAGAAAGGCAAGATCACGATTGAACGTTTGACCCGTTCAGCGGTCATGAAGATCGTCGAGGAAATGCTCGAGGAGGAAGACCTCACCAATCCGGTTTTTTTTACCGAATATTTTACGTTTTTGTGTCCGTTGGCCAAGACCATGCCGCAGAACCCTGCTTTGTCGGAACGCTTTGAGGCCTTCATCGCTGGACTGGAGATCGGCAACGCTTATTCCGAGCTCAACGACCCGCAAGAACAGCGCAGCCGTTTGCTCGAAGATCTGCATGACGATGTGGAGACCGATAATCGTAACATCGACGAAGATTTTCTTCACGCCCTTGAGTATGGGATGCCGCCTGCTGGCGGATTGGGGATTGGCATCGACCGTCTGGTCATGCTGTTGACCGATTCTCCTTCGATCCGTGATGTCATTCTATTTCCCTTATTGAAACCCCGGGACCATACCGAAAATCAAAAATGAATTTTGAGGATTGGATCAGTTACCGTTACTTGGCCGCTCAGCGGGGAGGTTTCCTTTCATTTTTAAAAATGACCTCGATCGTTGGTGTAGCCATTGGTGTCGCCGCGTTGATCATCGTCATCGGGGTTATGAGCGGTTTTGGCAATAACCTCAGAGAAAAAATTATCGGCACAACACCACACGTGGTCATTGAGAAAGAAAACGGGATTGGTGATTACGCGGCCATTGAAGAAAAGTTAAAAGCGATCCCTGGCGTTTCTGGAACATCCCCATATATTCAAGGCAATGTTTTTTTGGAAGTGGCTGGCCAGGCAAGGGGTGTTGTTGTCCGTGGCATTGATCCGCAAACGGAAGATCAGGTCACCAATATCAAGCAGTATTTTAAGTCGGGCAGTCTCGTCGATCTCAAAGAAGAAGGGGTTTTGATTGGCAGTGAATTGGCTCGGTATTATGGATACAGTTTGGGAGATCAAATCGTGCTCTTGGCTCCGGGTTCCGGCCTTTCCGGACGGGGGTGGAAGTATCCATTGACCATCATCGGGATTTTTAATACCGGAATGGTTGATTATGACATGAATTTGTTGCTCATCCATTTGAAAAAGGCCCGGCAAATATTTGATATCCCCGCCCAGCAAACTTTAGGACTGGGTGTGAAGTTGCAGGACCCTTATCGCGCGCAAGAATTGAAAGAGCAGATTTATCAGGCGCTTGATTACAGCTACTATGTCAAGACCTGGATCGACGTGAACCACAGTCTTTTTGACGCGTTGTTTTTAGAAAAATGGGGATTGTTTTTGATTTTAATGCTCATGATTTTGGTGGCCTCTTTTAACATCATCAGCACTTTGATTGTTACGGTAACGAGCAAGATCCATGATATCGGGATCCTCAAATCTTTTGGGGTCCCCAAGGCATCCATCCATAGGATTTTTTTAAAACAAGGGATGTTCATCGGGATGCTGGGGACTTTTTGGGGGATCGTGGCCGGGGTTGGGATCAGTTATCTCCTTAGGACCTATGTGAAAGTCCCGCAGGAGATTTATTCGATTGACCGGGTCCCTATCGAATTGCAGCTTTCGGATATTTTAGCGATTGTCGCGGCGTCGCTGGTGATCACCTATTTGGCAACGCTTTATCCCGCGGCCAAGGCCGCACGGCTGCAGCCGGTCGACGCGTTGCGGTATGAATGAAGGTCTCAAGTCGCAAGTCCCATGTTACAAGCCACTTGAGACTTACAACTTGTAACTTGAAACTTTAACAAATGTGATTTATGCTAGAAGCGCGCAACATTCATAAGACTTATCGACAGGCACGCGACCCTTTGCACGTCTTGAAAGGGATTGATTTAGCGATTCAAAGGGGAGAAGTTTTGGGCGTGGTTGGCCCTTCTGGTGCTGGCAAATCAACGCTTCTTCATATCTTAGGCGGTCTTGATCATCCCAATCAAGGCCAGGTGATTTTCGCGAAACAGGACATTTATCAATGGAATGAGCAGAGGCGTTCCCTGTTCCGTAACCAGAAAGTCGGATTCATTTTTCAGTTTTATCATTTATTGCCGGAATTTTCCGCCGAAGAAAATGTGATGC
>JAHFFS010000157.1 GCA_023247815.1 Candidatus Omnitrophota bacterium | reverse complement strand
GAACCTTATCCTCAACGCAATTGAAGCCATGCCGGATGGAGGGACTCTTACAATTTTAACAAAATCACATAAAGACCAAATTGAGATCGAAATCATGGATACTGGTATTGGTATCGCCCCAAAAGACATCAAGAACATCTTCAACCCATTTTTCACGCAGAAGGAAAAAGGAACGGGATTAGGATTAGCGATTGTCGAAGAGATTATTAATGAACATGGTGGAGAAATCGAAGTCAAAAGCGAAGAACAAAAGGGCAGCACTTTTAAATTAAGATTTATTTTAAAGAATTCCGCGTAGCTTTGCTGCGGGGAGTTGGTTCATTCGAGAGATTTCATCGTGAGCGCTTGCTCCGAGAGTATCATCAAAGAAACCCAAACATCATTGACTTTTTAGAACAAAATTGCATTTTGGTCTTGACTTTTCTGCGCATATACTCATAATAGTCAATATGCAAAGAGATCTTTTAGAAAAAATTAAGAGCGATCTTGATCATAAATTAGTCCTTTTAAGCGGCCCGCGTCAGGTTGGAAAGACCACGCTGGCCAAGACTATTTATTCCGGTACTCATGAATATTTTAACATGGACAATGAAGAGCATCGCGTGCTGGTTAAAAAGATGGCATGGCGTCGTGACTGTGATTTAGTGGTTTTTGATGAATTGCATAAAGTTAAAAAATGGAAAAGCTGGATTAAGGGCATTTATGATACGGAAGGTGTAAGGCCGCGATTGCTCATTACGGGGTCAGCCCGGCTTGATATTTATCGTAAGGGCGGCGATTCCTTGGCTGGCCGTTTTTTTTCTTATCGGCTGCATCCGTTTTCCGTGGCTGAGGTCAAAGAAAAATATAGCCCGGATGAAGCGCTCAAACACATCATGAAATTTGGAGGGTTTCCGGAGCCTTTTATTAAAGCGGATGAACAAGTGGCCAAGCGTTGGCGGCGTTCACACATTGATCGTATTTTGCATGAAGATTTATTTGATATAGCGGCAATTCATAATATTCGGGGCTTGGAAACATTGGTGGAATTGCTTCGCAATTCAGTAGGGAGCACGATTTCTTATGAATCTTTATCTAGGGATTTGCAGGTTTCTCCACATACGGTCAAACAATGGATCAATGTTTTGGAAAGTCTATATGTTCTTTTTGTTGTAACTCCCTATTCACATAATATTGCCCGTAGTTTATTAAAACAACCAAAAGTTTATTTCTATGATACGGGCTTTATTAAAGATGACGAAGGTTCAAGGCTGGAAAATGCTGTTGCTTGCGCCTTGATGAAGCGTCTCCATTTTTTAGAAGACACGATGGGAGAAAAATGTTCATTGCATTATTTGAGAGATAAAGAAAAAAGAGAAGTTGATTTTTTGATGGTCCGCGATGGGAAGCCGGAGAAGTTGATTGAAGTGAAGCTTGCTGATACGGATATTTTTTCGTTGAAGCATTTTGCTGGATTTTTCGAAGATCACGCGGAAGCTGTGCTTTTGGTTAAGAATGTTAAGCGCGAACTCTTATTGAATGGAATAAAAGTTAAAAAGGCCAGCGAATGGCTGAGTACGTTAGAAGCGTAAGAAGCGGGGGTCCTGCTAAAAGTGCCGGCCGGGATTAAAGGCGTGGTTGATAAAAAAGTTTCTTTTCATATGACCTACCCCCGGGAGTTCAACTTCCGGGTTCTGACCTCGTAGGTCAGAAGTAGGCTGAAGTTCTTGACAAGCGCAAGTGAAATGATATATTGATCCAGGCTTGACGAGAAATTCTCTTGCCCACACAAATTCCGCAAAATATTTAAGCTTGTTTGAGGTTGCATGAAGGCTGCAATTTTATATCTCGAGGACGGTTCCAGTTTTCTGGGAACCTCCCTCGGTACCCACGGAGAAACTGCAGGCGAAGTTGTCTTCAATACCGCGATGAGCGGTTATCAAGAGATCTTAACCGACCCTTCCTACGCCGGTCAGATCGTCATGATGACCTATCCTTTGATCGGCAATTACGGCGTTAACGAAGACGATGTCGAGTCGCAAAAGATCCATCTCAAAGGTTTTGTGGTTAAAGAATTTTGTCAGCGTCATTCCAATCATCGGGCCAAACAAAGTTTGATTGAATATCTGGATGAACACCGGATTATGGCCCTTGAAGGGATTGATACCCGGGCGGTGACCCGCCGTCTGCGGCTTTTGGGTGCGATGAAGGGGATCATCTCCACACAAGATTTTGATCCAAAGATTTTGGCGGCCAAATTGCAAGCCACGCCATCTATGGAAGGCAGTGATTGGGTAAAGACGGTCAGCGTTTCTAAAAAATATGTATGGTCACCTCAAGGTCAGCCGGTCCGGTTCAAGGTCGCGGCCATTGATTGCGGGATCAAATTGAATATTTTGCGGATTTTAAACAGTTTGGGGTGTGAGGTCCATGTTTTTCCCGCTGCTGCTACGGTGGGCGATATTGAAGCGATTTCCCCCGACGGACTTTTTATCTCCAACGGCCCTGGGGACCCGGCAGCGGTAACGTATGTGATCCAGACCCTTCGGCATTTTTTCGGCAAACTTCCAGTCTTCGGTATCTGCCTCGGACATCAGTTGGTCGGGCTGGCCCTCGGCGGAAAAACTTATAAATTGAAATTCGGTCATCACGGCGCTAATCATCCGGTCAAAGATTTGTTGAGTCAACGCATCGGCATCACTTCCCAAAATCATGGGTTCTGTGTTGATATCAACAGTTTGAAAAAGGATGAAGTCGAGCTCATCGACTTGAATCTCAATGATCAAACGGTCGAAGGGATCCGTCATAAAAAATATCCGTTGTATTCCATCCAGCATCACCCAGAAGCGGCCCCTGGTCCGCACGACGCTCAATATTTGTTCAATCATTTCATCGATATGATGGAGACCTTTCCCCGTGCCGCGAAGAAATGATATCAAGAAAATTCTATTATTAGGCTCCGGCCCCATTGTCATTGGTCAGGCCTGTGAGTTTGATTATTCAGGAACTCAGGCGTGTAAGGCCTTGAAAGAAGAAGGGTATGAATTGGTCCTCGCTAATTCCAATCCAGCGACGATCATGACCGATCCGGAGCTCTCCGACCGCACATATATTGAACCGTTGACCCCGGAATTCATCGAACATATCATCAAAGTCGAACGGCCCTGTGCCATCCTTTCCACCCTGGGCGGTCAGACCGCGTTGAACATCGCCATGAAGTTGTATGAGAACGGGGTCTTGCAAAAGTACAACGTGAAGATGCTGGGAGCGGATTATCATGTCATTCGCAAGGCGGAAAATCGGGAAGAATTTAAGAAGGCCGTGTTGAGGGTCGGTTTGGATGTTCCGCAAAGTTCCTTCGCCCATAATCTCGATGAAGCGCGGCAGGTCGCGAAAAAAATGGGATACCCATTGATCATCCGTCCGTCATTCACATTGGGAGGGACTGGCGGCGGGATTGCCCGCAATGAAGAAGAATTTGTGAAGATCGCGTCGCTGGGAATCGAAAGCAGCATGATCCACGAGATCCTGATTGAGGAATCGATTGAAGGATGGAAAGAGTATGAACTTGAGGTGATGCGCGATAATAAAGACAATGTGGTGATTGTCTGTTCGATAGAAAATTTAGATCCTATGGGTGTTCATACCGGTGATAGCATTACCGTGGCCCCGGCGCAAACACTCACTGATCGGGAATACCAGTCGATGCGCGATGCTTCCATTGCTTTGATCCGGGAGATTGGTGTTGAGACTGGCGGTTCCAATATCCAGTTCGCGGTCAGCCCCAAAGATGGGCGTATGGTCGTGATCGAGATGAACCCCCGGGTGTCGCGCAGTTCTGCTTTGGCGAGCAAGGCGACCGGGTTTCCCATCGCGAAGTTTGCCGCGAAATTGGCCGT